>NZ_JBLYPL010000015.1:0-144458 GCF_051851855.1 Rahnella sp. ATs2
TTTCGCGGGCTTTTTCATTTCAGCTGTTCAGACTGTTTTACGCAACGGTCTGCGTGGTGCCGGTTTCATCCTGATCGACGGCAAAGCAGGCGACGAGCTGATCGCCGTACTGTTTCAGCTGAGGCTGGAACTGTTTGCAGGTGCCGAACGCACGGCGGCAGCGGGCGTTGAAGGCGCAACCGGCAGGCGGATTCAGCGGGCTTGGCAGTTCGCCGGTCAGCTTGATACGTTCACGGCGTTCGTCCGGATTCAGACGCGGCGTCGCGGACAGCAATGCCTGCGTGTACGGATGGCGCGGATTGCTGAAAACAGCCTCTTTCGGCCCCTTCTCCACGCAACGCCCCAGATACATCACCATCACTTCATCAGCGATATGTTCCACCACTGACAAATCATGCGAGATGAAGACGTATGACAGCCCTAAATCCTGCTGCAAATCCATCATCAGATTCAGTACCTGCGCACGCACGGAAACGTCGAGCGCGGACACCGGTTCATCGGCGATCACCACGTCCGGATCCAGCATCAGACCACGGGCGATAGCAATACGCTGACGCTGGCCGCCGGAGAACATGTGCGGATAGCGGTCGTAGTGCTCGGTTTTCAGGCCGACTTTCGCCATCATCGCCAGCGCTTTCTCGCGACGTTCTTCGCGGCTCAGTTTGGTGTTGATCAGCAGCGGTTCTTCGAGGATCTGGCCGACTTTCTTGCGCGGGTTCAGCGATCCGTAAGGATTCTGGAACACGATTTGGATCTTCTGACGACGCAGCTTTTCAGCGGTCGCATCAGGTTTCAGCAAATCCTGACCGCGGTAATACAGTTCACCGCCGGTCGGCACTTCAATCATGGTCAGCAGGCGGCCCAGCGTGGATTTACCACAACCGGATTCGCCCACCACCGCCAGCGTTTTACCGCGTTCGAGCGTAAACGACACGCCGTCGAGCGCTTTCACCGTGCGTTCCTGGCCGAAGATGCCCTTCTTCACCGGGTAATGTTTTTTCAGATCAATCGCGTGCAACAGCGGCTGCGATGAGGTGTTATCAGGACTCATAAGTAGGTCTCCCGGCATCATCCAGCGGATAATGGCACTTCGACTGACGCCCGTTCGCGAGGTCACGCAGCGCAGGTTCTTCTTTACGGCAACGGTCAGTTGCATACGGGCAGCGCGGATTAAGCAGACAGCCGTTCGGACGGTCATATTTGCCCGGCACTACGCCCGGCAATGACTGTAAACGCGCTTTGTCAGCGGCGAATTCCGGCAGTGAGCGCAGCAGCGCCTGAGTATACGGATGACGCGGCGCACGAAAGATTTCCGTGGCTTTCGCCGATTCCACCACCTGACCGGCGTACATCACGATGATGTGATGCGCGGCTTCCGCCACCAGCGCCAGGTCATGGGTGATCAGCATCAGCGCCATGTTTTCTTTCTGTTGCAGCTCAAGCAACAGTTCGATGATCTGCGCCTGGATGGTCACGTCGAGCGCGGTGGTCGGCTCATCGGCAATCAGCAATTTCGGGCGACAGGCAATCGCCATGGCGATCATCACGCGCTGGCTCATCCCGCCGGAAAGCTGGTGCGGATACACGTCGAGACGCGAAGCCGGATCAGGAATACCGACCAGATTGAGCAAATCGATGGTGCGCTGACGACGGGTCTTTTTGTTGCCGCCCTGATGCACCTTGATAGCTTCCATAATCTGGAAACCCACGGTGTAACACGGGTTCAGGCTGGTCATCGGATCCTGGAAAATCATCGCGACTTCGGCACCGACAATCTGGCGGCGCTCTTTTTCGCTGATGCCCTGCAGGTTACGGCCACCAAACTCCAGTTTTTCCGCCATCACTTTGCCGGGGAAGTCGATCAGTCCCATCAGTGCCAGTGAACTGACCGATTTACCGGAGCCGGACTCGCCGACAATCCCAACCACTTCGCCCTGTTTCACGCTGTAACTGATACGGTCTACGGCGCGGAACGGCGTCCCTTCGTCACCAAAGTGAACGGAGAGCTTATCCACAGTCAGCAACGTTTTGCCGACCTGAACATCATTCATTAATGTTGTTTCCATCTCCAACCCCTTACTGCTTAAGTTTAGGGTCGAGGGCATCACGCAGGCCATCACCCATCAGGTTAAATGCCAGCACCGTCAGCAGAATGATCACGCCAGGGAAGGTCACGACCCACCAGGCACTTTGAGCAAACTGTAAGACGTCCGACAGCATGGTGCCCCACTCCGGCGTTGGCGGCTGTGCGCCCATACCGAGGAAGCCCAACGCTGCCATATCGAGGATGGCGTTGGAGAAGCCGAGCGATGCCTGAACAATCAGCGGCGCTAAGCAGTTAGGTAAAATATTGATGAACATCTGACGGGCAGAACCGGCACCGGCAACGCGCGACGCGGTCACATAGTCGCGGTTCACTTCCACCAGCACCGCCGCACGGGTTAAACGGACATAGTGCGGTAACGCTACGAAGGTCAGCGCCAGCGAGGCGTTAACAATCGACGGGCCGAAAATGGCGACCAGCACCAGCGCCAGCAACAGGCTTGGCAGGGCCAGCATGATATCGACCACACGCATGATAATGGCGTCAACCACACCGCCGTAGTAACCGGCAAACAGACCGAACACCACGCCGAGGATCAGCGACAGTACGACCACCAGACAACCGACCAGCAGCGATAAACGCGCGCCGTACATCAGACGCGACAGAATATCGCGGCCGACGTCGTCGGTGCCCAGCAGGAATTTCCAGCTACCGCCTTCCATCCACACCGGCGGGCGCAGCAGCGCGTCACGGAACTGTTCAGCAGGCAAATGCGGTGCAATCACGTTCGCGCCAATCGCAATGACCAGCATGATAATGATGTAAGCCAGGCCGACAACGGCCCCTTTGTTACGCTTGAAGTAATGCCAGAATTCGCGCAAAGGCGGCATCGGCACTGGCGCAGCCGTCACTAACTCGTTAGCGACCGGCTCAGTGGTTTGAGACATTGTGCGCCCCTTATTTCTTGTGGCGAATACGCGGGTTGACCACGCCGTAGAGCACATCTACCAGCAGGTTAACCACGATGATCAGAGTAGCGACCAGCAACACCCCGCCCTGCACGACCGGATAGTCGCGGCGCTGGAGTGCGTCGATCAGCCACCGGCCGAGTCCCGGCCAGGAGAAGATGGTTTCGGTCAGGATGGCACCGCCGAGTAGCGTACCGACCTGCAAACCAATGATGGTCACCACCGGCAGCAGCGCATTGCGCAGTGCGTGAATGACGATCACCCGCATACGGCTGACGCCTTTGGCGCGCGCGGTACGGATGTAGTCTTCGCCCAGCACTTCCAGCATGGAAGAACGGGTCATACGCACAATCACCGCCAGCGGAATGGTGCCCAGCACGATAGCCGGTAAAATCATGTGCATCACAGCATCCACGAAATCACCCGGTTCGCCCCAGAAAAGCGTGTCGATCAGCATAAAACCGGTCAGCGGCAGGCTGTCATCCAGGAACACGGTATCGCTTATTCGCCCCGATACGGGCGTCAGATTAAGCTGCACCGAGACCAGCATCACCAGCATGATCCCCCACCAGAATATAGGCATCGAATAACCGGTCAGTGATATCCCCACGGCCGTGTGGTCGAATATCGATCCCCGTTTTACCGCCGCCAGCACACCCACCGGAATGCCGACAATGATCGCGAAAATCATCGCGCAGATGCCCAGTTCCAGAGTGGCTTTAAAGCGCGGTACAAATTCCTGCCAGACAGGGGTGCGGCTTTTTAAGGACGTGCCCAGGTCGCCATGCAGCACACCGTTCACGTAGTGGAAATATTGCTGGTAAAGAGGCTTGTCGAGCCCCATATCTGCCATCAGCTGGGCGTGACGTTCGGGGGAAACCCCGCGCTCGCCTGCCATGATGGTGACCGGGTCGCCTGGTATCATGTGTACGAAGGCAAAAGTCAGCAAAGTAATGCCGATAAACGTTGGGATAACTAACCCCAGACGTCGGAGTATGAACTGCAACATATCCCGTACTCTCTGTATAAAATGCCCGGAGAACCGTAGCTCGCCGGGCTTATTGTGGCTCACATTTCTTTCTTGAGAATCAAGGCTGTACTGAATGGCCCGCGAGCAAGGCGGAGGAGCACAGCAATCAAGACATACCTTCAGGTAGGCGAAGATTGCGAGCACCGCACAACGCAGCTCCCGGGTTATTCAGTAAGCGATCACTCCATTGAGACGTTTTCGAAGTGGTGTTTGCCGAGCGGGTCTACGACATACCCTTTAACTTCTTTGCGAACAGGTTCGTACACGGTGGAGTGAGCGATGATCAGCGCCGGAGCCTGGTCATGCATCACCACCTGAGCCTGCTGGTACAGCGCAGCACGTTTGGCGTGATCAGATTCAGCACGGGCTGGCTGGATCAAATCTTCAAACGGCTTGTAGCACCAGCGGGAGTAGTTGGAACCGTCTTTGGCTGCCGCACAGCTGAACAGGGTGGCGAAGAAGTTATCCGGATCCCCATTGTCGCCGGTCCAGCCCATCATCACAGACTGGTGCTCGCCGTTTTTCGCACGCTTGAGGTATTCGCCCCACTCGTAAGTCACGATGTTGGCTTTCACGCCAATTTTCGCCCAGTCAGCCTGGATCATTTCAGCCATACGGCGTGCGTTCGGGTTGTACGGACGCTGTACCGGCATCGCCCACAGATCGATAGTGAAACCGTCTGCATGACCTGCTTCTTTCAGCAGCTCTTTGGCTTTCTCAGGATTGTATTCATAATCCACGACGTCTTTGTTGTAGCCCCACATTGTTGGTGGGATCAGGTTTTTAGCCGGCTGGCCAGCACCCTGATAAACCGCATCGATGATGGCTTTTTTGTTCACAGCCATGGTCAGTGCCTGACGCACTTTCACTTCATCCAGCGGTTTTTTCTCAACGTTGAAGGACAGATAACCCACGTTCAGGCCAGGCTGTTGCATCAGGTTGATGGATTTATCTTTCTTCATTGCCGCGATGTCAGCCGGGTTTGGATACGGCATGACCTGGCATTCGTTTTTCTGCAGTTTCGCGTAACGCACGGAAGCGTCAGGCGTGATGGAGAAGACTAAACGGTCGATCTGCGGCTTGGTGCCCCAGTAGCCCGGGAATGCTTTGTAGAGGATGCGTGAATCTTTCTGGTATTGCAGAAGCTGGAACGGACCGGTACCGATGGGATCCAGGTCAACCTTCTCAGGGGTTTTCGCTTTCAGCATGTTGTCAGCGTATTCCGCAGACAGAATTGAAGCGAAGTCCATCGCCAGGTCAGCCAGGAACGGAGACTCAGGGCGGTTGAGGACGAACTGCACGGTGTTGTCGTCGACTTTCACGATCTTGTTGATCAGATCGCCCATACCCATACCTTCGAAGTATTCGTAGCTGCCGCCAGAAACACCGTGGTATGCGTTATTTTTGTCCAGCTGACGCTCGAAGGAGAACACAACGTCATCCGCGTTGAAATCACGGGTCGGTTTGAATTCCTTGTTGTCCTGCCATTTCACGCCTTTGCGCAGATGGAAGGTGTAGGTTTTGCCATCGGCAGAGATGTCCCACTTTTCAGCCAGGCCCGGCTGGATTTCGGTGGTGCCGATCTTGAACTCAACCAGACGGTTGTAGATAGGCACGGAGCTTGCGTCATACGTGGTGCCTGAGGTGAACAACTGAGGGTTAAAGCCTTCAGGTGAACCTTCAGAACAATACACTAACGTTTTTGCCTGGACACTGGCCGCAACGGTCAGCGCAATCAGGCCCATACTGAATTTCAGTAGCCCCGACTTACCTAAAGAGATTGTCATCGCTTCTGCTCCATCGATTAATGGTGATGTGGATGTGTGTGTTGTGTATACAGCTCACGTCACCCTTTATTTTTATTTGCGGGTGACTGTGTTTGCTCGTGCGCTGCAATAAGTCCAACCAGAGCATGGTGAACTGCCATTTTTTTCCTGCGATCTGTAAAGTTGCCTTTACAAAAGCTTACCGGAAATAATCACTGGTCTTCCTTGGGGCTATCAATTTGGCAACTCCTATCCTTGACGTCAATATAACCATCAGGCATTTACACAGACTGTGAGTTACAACAAACAAACATAAAAAAACATTTCGTTAACCAAATCAGGACGAATGTTCAGTCTGCACAGCAAATAACCACACAATCCCCTTTGTAAAAGAATATTCCTGGGGGTTTCACCCATTTTAAATCCCTAAAAATTTCTGGCTAAACGATGAATATATGAACGGTTATTTTTGAGATAGGGGTGGAAACCAGCGGAAAATGCTGGGAAGTGCAGCAAATGACCGTGCAGGTTCAGAGAACGTGTTTTCCCCGGCACCGTCAAAACACCCCAAAATGGCGCAAACGCACACTGGTGGTGCAGGTCAATATTCGTACCGGTTTAGCCTGTTTTTCCGGCATCAGAGAGGGGGAGGACGGACATTGATTGAAACGAATATGTTAAGGAGTTTTTAAATTGTGGCGCGCTTATTGCTTGTGATCGCGCGCTTACCTCCAGTCCCTCAGATTCAATTTATGCAGAACGAGAGAACAGGAGATTTAAGGATGTGCAGAGCGATTATTTATAAATCTTGCGTAGAAGCACGCAATCTTGAGCGTGAAAAAGCAATGCATTTGCATTGGCAATGCAGATGCATTACGCTGACATGATCGCTCAAATAATCATCATTATGGAGTCTCATTATGTCAGCCTCGGCAGTATGGGGAATCAAATTCGAAGCAGAATCCAAAGTCACCCGTCGCTTTCAGACCACCATTCCGGCGACTATCCGCAAAGCGTTAAATCTCACCGAAAATGATCGTATTCAGTACAAGATTTTGCCGGACGGACAGGTCGTTATTTCGAGACAGCTCGAAGAAACGGAAGATCCTGTTATCAATACCTTCCTCGATTTCGTTGCGACGGATATGCTTAATAATCCGGAAAATATGCAGCCGGTCACGTTATCTCTGCATGAAAAAATCAATGTACTGACAGCAGGGATGGCTATCGATCTTGAGAGCCCGCTTTCTGACGATGATGAGTAAAGGATTATGCACAATCAGGCCATGGAGATTAACGGATGGACCCTTCTCGCTCATCCTCTGATCCTGCAACAGATACAGAAACTCACTGATCAGGTTGTCCTGATGCGCCGCAAAGACCCGGTGGGTTATAAAAGCAAAAATGCCACCAAACGGCTGGCCGCGATTAATAAGCTGATGTTTGATGTTATCCCGCAAGATCCGGCACGTGTCGAATTCCGTCAGGGCGATACGTTAGGAGGGGAGTTCTCACACTGGTTCAGGGCGAAATTCTTCCAGCAGTACCGGTTATTCTTTCGTTATAACCTGAGAAGCCGGATCATCATTTACGCCTGGGTTAATGATGATAAAGAATTGCGGGCATACGACAGTAAAACGGACGCCTACCGGATGTTTAGCAAGATGCTCAAAAGTGGCAATCCACCCGACAACTGGCAGGCACTATGGGAAGAGTCGGGCAATGTGGTGGCTCAGGAAGAACAGCCGTAGACAGGAAATAGAATTTACTACAGACGAAAAAAAACCTGCTTTAAAAGCAGGTTTTTCAAATGTGGTCGGCGAGAGAGGATGACGCGCATCTTCGATGCTTGCCCTGCGGGTCGTTGCTAAAGCAACGTTGTCTCGCTTCGCTCGGCTCAAACCTCCTTCGGAGGTTCTCATCCTCTTTTACTACAGGCGAAAAAAAACCTGCTTTAAAAAGCAGGTTTTTCAAATGTGGTCGGCGAGAGAGGATTCGAACCTCCGACCCACTGGTCCCAAACCAGTTGCGCTACCAAGCTGCGCTACTCGCCGAATGGGGCGCATCTTACTGCGACCCCCTTAGAGCGTCAACGGCTTTTTATAACATCCGTACTGACTGCCCAAATTTTGTCCCATACGACGCCAAAATAACCTATAGCTTCTGTTCTGCCTGAGGTTTAGCACACCAGTTATTCGCCGGATTAATACCACCGTCTGGCGATGTATAACCCAGACAGCCTAAAATCGAATCGAATAGCTCAACGTGACGTTTCTTCGCACCGACCCGCTGCTGTGCCTGTAGCTGCTCAAACGCCTGCTTGTGGTCTGGCTGCTCCAGGAAGCTGTCAGAAGCCCACACCATCATCGGCACGCGGAACTGCTCCGGCGGGGCCATCTCGCGCGGCGTGCCGTGCAGATGTGAATTCTCATCAATTGATTCACCGTGATCGGAGGCATAAAACACCAGCGCTTTCTTATCACGCAACTGATCAATCACGTTGTCAATAAAGGTATCGGTATACAACACGCTGTTATCAAAGGCGTTGATCAGTTCATCTTTGGTACAGGTATTGCTCTTACACTCCGGCGTATAACGTGCGTAACTGCGCGGATAACGCTGGGAATAGAGGTAATGCGAGCCCTTTGTATGCAGGATCACCAGATGCTTACCTTTCGGGTGCGTTCTCAGGGATTCCTGTAACTCATTGACCAGCAACATGTCATCGACCGGCTTGCCGTCGTTGCGCTTTTCAGAGGCTATGATTTCGCGGAAAGAGAAGTTATTGGTGTCTGCGTTGTTGTAGAACCACAGCTCGCTTTGCATCGCGAACAGCTCAGAGGTGAAGCCCAGCGACTTCATCACCGCGAAAATATTCTGCTCTTTCAACGTACGCTGCGGGTTATCCGCCGTACCGCCTTCGCGCACAAACATACAGCGCAGCGACAGCTTGGTTGCCGTATCGCACGAGGTACCGCGGAACGCCACCAGATTCTTTTCTTTCGACAAGCGCGGCGTGGTATCGCGCTCATAACCCAGAATGCCTAAGTGATCCCAGCGGGTAGTTTCACCGATGATAAATACGACGTAGGTATCGTCGATATCTGCGGGCGGAACGTAGGTGAATTCCTTCGCCGGATCAAAGTAATTACCGGCATCCCGGCTTTCATCAACCTGCGTATAAGCATACAAACCCAGCGCGGCCAGCCAGTTAGACGGCAGATAGGAGTGCGCGACGACGCCACCATAACTGGGCAAATCGACGTTGGTTTTCTTCTCATTCACACTTTGTTCGTGGTCGAGATATCGCAGCGGCAGCCAGACCAGTAACGCTGTCGCCAGCAAAACGATCAATGGCAACGCACGTTGCCCCGGCGTTTTTATCTGCTCCATCAGCGTCAGACGCAGGTTGTTTTTCCAGATAAGGAATAACGGAACAGCACTGACCAGCGCCATCCAGATAAACAGATGCCACCCGATGATTTCTTTGCTGAGGTCGATATCCGTGGTCATCACCGAAACGACAATGCCGTACCCAATCACCACGTTGAACATCACCATGTAGTAACTGGCGGCGACCGAAATCAGCACCAGTAATGTGGCGATGATGCGGAAAAACAACTTCCCACCCAGCGAAATTAAACGCAGCACGAAGAAGGTAAACAGGACGATGGCACAAACTTCGGTGACCGCCTGAATCAGTTCAGTTGAAGTGAAATGATTGACCAGAGCGGCAAAGCGGCGTTGAAACACGGAGACATTCAGGAAAATGCCAATGTAAATCGCTAACAATAAAGAGATATTTTGCTGCGATAGAGTCTTCACTCTATTCATGTAATGTGGTTTTCCGGAAGTTTTTTGAAAGATTCTGAATCATTGTGACATGTTTATGCCCGTCGAGTTCACGGATTATGCTGAGATTACGTTTATATACATACTGGCCTGAACAGCAGGAAAGAAGCGCCCTGCAGAGGTGACAGAGAGATCATGGCGGGTTTTTCAGACATGAAAAAGGAGGCCGAAGCCTCCCTGGTATTTCATTAAAACGCCCCTGGTGAAGGCGGTATGACTAAAAATTACTTAATATTCAAAGTGACGTCGATGTTGCCGCGGGTCGCATTAGAGTACGGGCAAACCTGATGGGCTTTCGCCACCAGTGCTTCTGCTTCGCTGCGCTCGAAGCCTGGCAGGGTAATATCCAGCTGAACTTCGATACCGTAACCGCCCGGAATTGCGCCGATGCCGACTGCGCCTTCAATTTTGGCGTCCGCAGGGATCTTAATTTTTTCTTGTGCGGCAACGGCTTTCAGTGCGCCGAGGAAGCAGGCGGAATAACCCGCTGCAAACAACTGCTCAGGGTTGGTGCCGCCGCCCATGCCACCCATTTCTTTTGGTACACCCAGTTTGACGTCAAGAACGCCGTCGTCAGAAGTCGCACGACCATCACGACCACCGGTGGCTGAGGCATGAGCACGATACACAACTTTTTCAATAGACATATTTCGTTCCTTAATCAGTGAGAGCCATAAAAATATTAAACGATTTAATCGCACACTATTTATTTGATTCTATCAAACGAGTCTAAGATGCTCCTTCAGACTCGTCTGTTTAACACTCTTCAAAGCGAAGTTTTACGCTTTGTCCTGAAGCTTCGCCCGTAAGACTTCCAGTTGCTGCTTCAGCGCCACAATTTCGCCAACTTCACATTCGGTCGCACACAAAATGGCTTCGGGAATACCCTGCGCTTTTTCGCGTAACGCCCGGCCTTCTGCGGTCAGGGAGATAATCACCTGACGCTCATCGGCTTTCGCCCGCTGACGCATCAGCAAACCGGCGGTTTCCAGACGCTTTAACAGTGGCGTTAAAGTGGCAGAATCGAGGAACAGTTTTTCGCCGATTTCAGATACTGTGACTTCATCACGCTGCCAGAGCACCAGCATCACCAGATATTGCGGGTAAGTCAGTTCGAGTTGCCCGAGCAATTTACGGTAAACCTTATGCAGTGCCAGATTCGCGGAGTACAGCGCGAAACACATCTGTTGATCCAGATGCAGCATGCCGTTTTGTGTTGAGTCGGTATCTGTTGTCATGTTCATGTCGCCAATATATATAGCACGCGATATTATCGCAAGCGCTTTTTTTATGTTATCTCAACCCGCCGGTTCAGAAACCTTCAATACGCTGCAGCATATACGGATAAAACGGGTTAGATGAAACACGCATCAGCTGATCCATACTTACCACCAGCGCACCGCTTTCACCCCGCGCCGCCAGCGTACCGAGCCTGATACCAAATTGCGCAGGGCCTTGCGGATTGCGCCCGTACAGCGAATCATTTGTCGGAAAAGGCAGCGCGACATGCGACAGCGAATAGAATTCTGAAGGATAGTTCAGACCGAGTGGCGTAACTGAAGCGCTGTTTTGCCCTGCTACTGTGATTTTCGCTACCGTGGCCGCATCATCCGGCGAAGCATTGGTAATCACCGTCGTCTGATAGGCGCGCGGCGGCGCAGGCAGCAGGCGCTCAACGGCGGTTTCCGATGACGGACGCAGCAGCGGCCCGACATACGCACTGCGGTTAATATCAAACAGTACCAGCTGGCTGCCGTTTGCCGGGAGCTGATTAAACAACGCCATCACCACCGCACGGGCGCTGACGGTTGAATCAACCACCGACTGGAACGCCAGCACAGGCGGTAACTGTGAAAGCTTGCCGGACTCCGCGTCTTTACTGATTTGCTGTTGCAAAACATGGGTCAGCAGATAAGACTGACGCGCCGCTTTCACCGGGAATGAATTGTATTTAAACGGATTAAATTCAGGCATCAGATTCAGCCAGGCAGTTTTGGCAAAGGCAGGGAAAATTGCCGGCCAGCCCGCATATCCGGCAAAGCGCGCAAAACTGGTTACGCCGATCATCGGGGAAATCAGCACCACGCGCGAAGGCCGCGCCAGAGCCGGATCATCGAGCGAATCCAGGGTGTATTTCATCGCCAGCGCACCACCGTTGGAGAAACCCACCAGTTGCAGCGGCACATCCGCCCCCGCTGCACGTCGTGCCTCGCGAATTGCCAGCCGCGTTGCCGCCAGCCACTGTTCCCAGTCGACGTTGGTCAGTCCCCCCGGTACGGTGCCGTGTCCGGGCAGACGGATACCGACGGCAACGAATCCACGGCGACGATAATCCTGCGCAATATGCCGCAGACTGTATGGGGAATCGGTCAGACCGTGCAACAGCACCACCGCGCCGACCGGTTTACCGTCGGGCATCAGCTCATAAGAGCGGTTCCAGTCCTGCGCAAAATGCTCGGGATAAATCGGGCTGCGATCGTAATAGCGGTTAAGCGGAATACGATCTTCTCTGTCGAGTTTGTCCGTCACCTGCTGCTTCACTTCAGCAAACGCCTGCTGCTCGGCGCGTAAATACGCCGGCCAGTCGCTCTTATCCAGTTGCTCCGCACTCAGTTCGTCCGGCACCAGTTTGTGCCACGGCTCAAGCGGCGGCCCCTGTAAGGCGTCATAAGTACGCACAGCCAGCAGCGTAATAATCACCAGAATCAGCGCCAGTAACAGCTTTTTCAGGCGTTCAGAGAGATGACGAAGTTGCATTAAATAGGGGTTTCCTCTGGCCAATGCTGAGCGCTATGCACCAGCCTGATGATTTGAATTTCGGTGTCAGTCACGCGATATACCATCCTGAAATGCTTACGAATAATACATTCTCTGGTTCCGGTAACGCGTCCTGCTACATACATGTCGGGACTGAGTAGAATGCGCTCTGCTGCGTCATCAAAATCATCATCCAGTTCAATAGCGGCATGAGGATTCTCACCCGCGACATAACTGAATATATGCTCGCGATCATCCTGCGCATGTGGTTTCCATACCAGCATTTTGATCATTCGTTACTTTTCCTGTTCCTTAAGTAACGCGGCTTTCCGGGCTGCAAACTCAGCCTTCACCTGTTCGTGAGGAATGACGGGGCGCGGATCATCCAGTGATTCCTGAACCCGTTTCCGGAACCACAAATCATAGGTAGCTTCATCCATCGCGGCAGCTTCATGCGCCCTTTTTAGCGCTGCCGATCGGTCGGGGCGAGTTCCTTTACCGCTCCCTACAGGATCATAGTCGGTAATATCCACTTCGAACTGGTTTATGCCCAGGTCTTTTAAATAAGCCGCCAGCGTGTCGAAACGCTTGAAAACCCGCACTTTACCGCTGCGTTGTGCGATAAGGGTCCGCTGATGTTCGCCGTATCTGATCACTATTATCCACCCTCCCTGTTGTGCGACCACGCTGAACTGGCTGACCGCGCCAGCTTCTGCCAGACAAATTAATGTGGAATGGTCGATAGTTTCTTTAGACATAGCCATACCAGCCTTTCTGCAAATAATAATAAATCATCGGTTCATACAACTATATACCGATACCTCTACTGAGCCAGATTTATCTTTTTGATGCGAGGCATCGCGCAAATTTTCGCCCCAATTTTGCCCAATTGCATTCCGTCCGTGGTGCAACAAATATACAGTCCGGTCATACAACAATGACTAAACCCAATAAAATCAATGAATAATGATATGGCACAGGCTTTGCTTAGATGAATTCAATCTTGTATACCAGATGGGATTCAAAACATGGCTTCAGTTTCAGACACAGTCACATCACCCTTTCGCGGTTTTACCTTGCGGGAATGGCAGCAACATTACCGCGGTGCGCCAGACAGCCTGCGCACCACGCTTTCTCTGGTTATGGGAAGCCTGAGTCAAAACGACAATGCCTGGATTTATCTCGCCAACGCAGAGCAGCTTGAGGCGCAAATCCTCCACCTTGAAGCCCTTCGCCATCAGCATGAAGGCTCGCTGAGTGCCCTGCCGTTGTTTGGTGTGCCCTTCGCCGTTAAAGACAATATGGATATCGCGGGCTGGCCGACCACGGCGGCGTGTCCGGCGTTTGCTTACACCGCAGAAGCAGACGCTACCGTGATTGCCAATCTGAAAGCCAAAGGCGCAATAGTGATTGGCAAAACCAATCTCGATCAGTTCGCCACCGGCCTGGTCGGCACCCGTTCTCCTTACGGCGCAGTCCCTAATACCTTCAATCCTGATTACGTCAGCGGCGGATCCAGTTCTGGTTCGGCTTCCGTTCTGGCACGCGGTCTGGTGGCCTTTTCGCTGGGCACCGACACCGCCGGTTCCGGCCGTGTTCCGGCAGGCTTTAATAATGTCGTCGGGCTGAAACCGACCAAAGGCTGGCTGTCGAATACCGGCGTGGTTCCGGCCTGCCGCCTGAATGATTCCATCTCGATTTTCGCCCTGACAGTCGCCGATGCCCAGACCGTCGCCCAGGCCGCTGGCGGTTTTGATGCTGCCGATGCCTACTCCCGTAGAAATCCGTTTACCGCGCCGGTCGCCATGTCACCGCATCCGCGCTTTGCCGTGCCGGACAGTCTGGAATTTTTCGGCGACGCGCTGGCGGAATTTGAGTTCGATCAGGCGCTGGAACGTCTGAACAGCAGCGGCATCACCCTCGTTCCCGTCGATTTCACGCCGTTCCGCGAACTGGCAGAGCAACTGTATTACGGCGCATGGGTGGCAGAACGCACCGTAGCGGTCGGCGAAATTTTCGAAGAAAGCCCGGAAGCGATGGATCCGATCGTTCGCGGGATTGTCGCCAATGGCCTGAACTACACCGCGAGCGATGCCTGGCGCGCTGAATATTTACGCGCTGAGCTGTCACGCAAAATCAGTCTGACGCTGGAAGGATTTGATGCACTGGTGGTGCCGACATCACCGACCATCCGCACGCAGCAAGAGCTGGTGCAGGAACCGGTGCTCTACAACTCGCAGTTCGGCATTTACACCAACTTCACCAATCTGGCGGATTTGTCCGCGCTGGCGCTGCCTTCCAGCCTGCGCGCCGACGGTCTGCCCGCCGGTATCACGCTGATTGCTCCAGCCTGGCACGACGATGCACTGGCCAGTTTTGGCCGTCAGTGGCAGCGCAGCCTGAATCTGCCGCTCGGCGCAACCGGGCTGGCGATGAAATCCGAAGAATTCATGGCATCTGCGCCGGTCAGCGCTGCCAGCGTGCGCGTTGCCGTGGTTGGCGCACACCTGACCGGCATGCCGCTGAACTTCCAGCTCACCAGCCGCAACGCGGTACGCGTCGAACAAACCACGACCGCTGCAACCTACAAACTTTACGCCCTCGCCAATACCACACCGCCAAAACCGGGGCTGGTGCGGGCAGAAGGCGGCAGCGCGATTATCGTCGAACTGTGGGATATCCCGCTGGCGCGCTTTGGTGAATTCGTCGCTGAAATCCCGGCACCACTCGGCATGGGTTCGCTCGAACTGGCTGACGGACGCAGGGTGAAAGGCTTTATCTGCGAGCCGTGGGCGCTTGGCGAGGCCACCGATATCACCGCATTTGGCGGCTGGAGAAGTTACATCCAGAGCCTGAATTCACCGGTAAAAAGCTGAGGACGCGCACATGTTTAACACCGTTTTAATTGCTAACCGTGGCGAAATTGCCTGCCGCGCGATCCGTACGCTGAAACGTCTGGGCGTGACCAGCGTGGCCGTTTATTCCGACGCTGACCGCAATGCACCGCACGTCACGCAGGCGGATATCGCCATCGCGCTGGGCGGCGAAAAGGCCAGCGAAAGCTACCTGATGATCGACAAAATTCTGGCCGCCGCGAAAGAAACCGGCGCGCAGGCGATTTATCCGGGATATGGCTTTTTATCCGAAAGCGCAGAATTCGCCGATGCCTGCGAAGCGGCAGGCATTGCGTTTATCGGCCCGACCGCCGGACAAATCCGCGAGTTTGGCCTCAAGCATCGTGCCCGCGAATTGGCCGGTGCCGCAAATGTACCGATGACGCCGGGCACCGGGTTGCTCGCCAGCCTTGATGACGCCGTGAAAGCCGCCGCAGACATCGGTTATCCGGTGATGCTGAAAAGCACCGCAGGCGGCGGAGGCATTGGCCTGACGCGCTGTGACGATGAAGAGGCATTGCGCGCCGCGTGGGACAGCGTGAAGCGTCTCGGCGAACAGTTTTTCCGCGACGCCGGTGTGTTTCTCGAACGCTTTGTCGATCGCGCCCGTCACGTCGAAGTGCAGATTTTTGGCGACGGCAAAGGCCGGGTGATGGCACTCGGCGAACGCGACTGTTCATTGCAGCGCCGCAATCAGAAAGTGGTGGAAGAAACCCCTGCGCCGAATTTGCCGCAGGCCAGCCGCGAAGCGTTACATCGCGCCGCCGTGCATCTCGGCGAATCGGTGAACTACCGCAGCGCCGGTACCGTTGAATTTATCTATGACGCCACGCGCGACGAATTTTATTTTCTCGAAGTGAATACCCGTTTGCAGGTGGAGCATCCGGTCACCGAAATGGTCACCGGTCTGGACTTGATCGAATGCATGCTGAACGTCGCCGCCGGTGAACCGCCCGACTGGCCTGCAATGGAAAAAGCCCCGCAGGGCGCGTCGGTGGAAGTGCGTATTTACGCCGAAGATCCGCTGAAGAATTTCCAGCCGAGTCCGGGCGTGCTGACCGAGGTCTTTTTCCCCGAAGACGTCCGCGTCGATGGCTGGGTTTCAACCGGCAGTGAAGTGTCGGCCTTTTACGACCCGATGATCGCCAAACTGATTGTTCACGGCACCGACCGTCAGGACGCACTGGCGAAAATGTCGGCTGCGCTGGCCGCCACACGTCTGCACGGTATCGCCACCAACATTGATTATCTGCGTCAGGTGGTTGCCACGCCGGTATTCCGCGACGGCGAAATGTGGACGCGCATGCTCGACAGTTTTGTTTACTCGCCAAACGCCATCGAGGTGATCGCGCCCGGTACGTACAGCAGCGTGCAGGATTATCCGGGGCGGCTCGGTTACTGGGATATCGGCGTGCCGCCGTCCGGTCCGATGGACGATTTTGCCTTCCGTCTCGCCAACCGCATTGTCGGCAATCATCTGGATGCCGCCGGTCTGGAATTCACGTTACAGGGACCCACCCTGCGCTTTCATTGCGACGCGGTGATCGCGCTGACCGGCGCACGCTGTCCGGCACATCTCGATGGCGAAGCTGTTTCTTACTGGCAGCCGGTGAACGTTAAGGCCGGTCAGACGCTGACCCTTGGCCGCGCTATGCAGGGTTGCCGCACCTATCTTGCCGTGCGTAACGGTTTCGACGTACCGGTGTATCTCGGCAGCCGTTCGACGTTTGCGCTCGGGCAATTTGGCGGTCACGCCGGTCGCACGCTGCGTGTCGCCGATATGCTGACCGTTTCGCAGCCGGAACTTGCGGCCTGCACCACGCCCGCGCCGGTCGGTTTGCCGCAGGCCGCAGCGGAAAATATCGTGCCGCCTTACGGAGACATCTGGAATATCGGCGTGCTTTACGGGCCGCACGGCGCACCGGATTTCTTCACCACAGGATCCATCGACACTTTCTTCCAGTCTGAATGGCAGGTGCATTACAACTCCAACCGCCTCGGCGTGCGGCTGGTTGGCCCGAAACCACACTGGGCGCGGCAGGATGGCGGCGAAGCCGGTCTGCATCCGTCAAACGTGCATGACTGCGAGTACGCCATCGGCGCGATTAATTTCACCGGTGACTTCCCTGTCATTCTGACCCGCGACGGGCCAAGCCTCGGCGGTTTCGTCTGTCCGGTGACCATTGCCAAAGCCGAATTGTGGAAAGTCGGTCAGGTAAAACCGGGCGATAAAATCCGTTTTCATCCGATCAGTTTTGAACAGGCACAGGCGCTGGAACTGGCGCAGCAAGGCACGCTGGACTCGCTGATGCCAGTCAACGCGATGGCGCTGCCGGTGCCGTCTCTGCTGCCGGACACCACGGCTTCCGCCACCATTCTCGCGGCGCTTCCGGCGACGGCTGAACGTCCTTCGGTGGAATACCGTCAGGCAGGCGACGGCTACGTGCTGATTGAGTACGGCGATAACGTGCTGGATCTGGCGGTACGTATGCGCATCTACCTGCTGATGAACGCCATCAAAGCCGCCGGTCAGCAGGGTATTGAAGAACTGTCGCCGGGCGTGCGTTCGCTGCAAATCCGCTACGACAGCCGCGTGCTGCATCAGACGGCGCTGCTTCAGCATTTACTGACGCTCGAACACAACCTGGCGGATGTCAGCCAGCTCAAGATCCCGACCCGCATCGTGCATATGCCGATGGCATTTGAAGATTCCGCCACGCTCGGCGCGGTCGAACGCTATCAGCAAACCGTGCGCGCAGACGCGCCGTGGCTGCCAAATAACGTCGATTTCATCCAGCGCACCAACGGGCTGGCGAGCCGCGAAGATGTGAAAAACATCATTTTCGACGCCAGCTATCTGATCCTCGGGCTGGGCGATGTGTATCTCGGCGCGCCGTGCGCGGTGCCGGTCGATCCGCGCCATCGCCTGCTGAGTTCCAAATACAACCCGGCGCGCACCTTTACCGCCGAAGGCACAGTCGGTATCGGCGGCATGTACATGTGCATTTATGGCATGGATTCGCCGGGCGGCTATCAGCTGGTCGGCCGCACGCTGCCGATCTGGAATAAGTTTCTCAAGAATGAGCAGTTTAAAAACGGCGAGCCGTGGCTGCTGCACTTCTTCGATCAGGTGCGGTTCTATGAAGTTACCGAAGCCGAACTGGAAATCCAGCGCGAGGCGTTCCGCGAAGGCCGCGCACAAATCCGCATCGAAGAAACTGAGTTCGATTTTGCGCAGTACACGCAATTTCTTGCCAACAACGCCGCCGATATTGCTGATTTCCGCTCGAAACAAACCGAAGCCTTTACCCGCGAAGTAGCGCACTGGCATGAAGCCGAAAGCACCGCGGTGGAAGCCGCGGCCAACGCCGTGCAGTTAGTGGAAGACGATGCGGATCAGGACGGGCATTTAGTCAGCGCCGACCTGAACGGCAACGTCTGGAAAATCCTGGTCGAGCCGGGCCAGCAGGTGGAAGAAGGCCAGCCGCTGATCGTCGTCGAAGCCATGAAAATGGAGCTGTCGGTGAATGCGCCGTGCGCCGGAACCGTACTGAAAATCAGTTGCCAGCAGGGGCGTCCGGTCGGACCGGGCGATGCTTTGCTGTGGCTGGACGCAGCCGTTTAACGCTACCGACATACAGGGAATATTACATGCAACTGACGGGCTCTAAATCTTCACGCAGTAAAAACCGTCCGGAAGGACTGGCGGAACGCATCTATCAGCAGCTGAAAGATGACATTTTCAGCTTCCGCCTGCTGCCCGGTGACCGGTTCAGCGAAAACGACATTGCCGACCGGATGGAGGTCAGCCGCACACCTGTGCGTCAGGCGCTGTTCTGGCTGGAACACGAAGGCTACGTCGAAGTGTTTTTCCGCAGCGGCTGGCAGGTTCGTCCGTTCGATTTCGATTTTTTCGAGCAACTGTATGACCTGCGCATCGTGCTGGAACTGGAAGCGGTGAAACGTTTGTGCGCGCTGCCGCCTGCCGTTCAGCCGTTGCAACTGGCCGAACTGAAAGCCTTCTGGATTGATCAGCCGCCGCTCGAAGACGGTCAGCTGGTGTCGCGCTATGACGAAGAGTTTCACATGACGCTAGTGGCCGCGGCGGGTAACGCCGAAATGGCGCGCATTCACCGCGAACTGACCGAAAAAATCCGCATCATCCGGCGTCTGGATTTCACCAAAGGTGAGCGTGTGAACGCCACCTATAAAGAGCACACGGGCATTCTGCTCGCCATCATTCAACAACAAACAGAGGAGGCGCAGCGCCAGTTACACGACCACATTGCCGTCAGTAAAGCCGAGGTGCGCAAAATTACCCTGCATATGTTGCACCGGGCGCGGGCGGAGAGTGACGCGGGCAACCCGTCATGACTTTTTTAAATGTTTTTTCGACTTTCACCATAACAGCGTTCTCTTAACGTAATTACATCACAGCATTTTTACAGAGGATTCATCTATGCAACGTCGACGTTTTATTAAAGCCTTTGCTCTTTTCGCCACCGTAGTCAGCATGGGTCTAGCCTGGAGCGCACAGGCTGCCGACACCATCAAAGTCGGTATCATGCATTCGCTTTCCGGCACCATGGCCATTTCAGAAACCCCGCTGAAAGACATCGCGCTGATGACCATTGATGACATCAACGCTAAAGGCGGCGTGCTGGGTAAAAAGCTGGAGCCGGTAGTGGTCGATCCGGCCTCTAACTGGCCGCTGTTCGCTGAAAAAGCCCGCCAGTTGCTGACGCAGGATAAAGTCGCGGTAGTGTTCGGCTGCTGGACGTCGGTGTCGCGTAAATCCGTGCTGCCGGTGTTTGAAGAACTGAACGGTCTGCTGTTCTATCCGGTGCAGTACGAAGGTGAAGAGATGTCGCCAAATGTGTTCTACACCGGCGCCGCGCCTAACCAGCAGGCCATTCCGGCGGTGGAATATCTGATGAGTGAAGACGGCGGCGGTGCCAAACGCTTCTTCCTGCTCGGCACCGACTACGTGTATCCGCGCACCACCAACAAAATCCTGCGTGCCTTCCTGCATTCCAAAGGCGTGAAAGACAGCGACATCGAAGAAGTCTATACGCCGTTCGGTTACAGCGATTATCAGACCATCGTTTCCAATATTAAGAAATTCTCCGCAGGCGGCAAAACCGCGGTGATCTCCACCATCAACGGCGATTCCAACGTGCCGTTCTATAAAGAGCTGGCGAACCAGGGGGTGAAAGCCACCGATGTGCCGGTGGTGGCCTTCTCCGTCGGCGAAGAAGAGCTGCGCGGCATCGACACCAAACCGCTGGTCGGCGATCTCGCAGCGTGGAACTACTTCCAGTCGGTGGATAACCCGACCAACAAAAAATTCGTGGCTGAATGGAAGGCTTACGCGAAGGCGCACAAACTGCCGAACGCCGATAACGCCGTGACCAACGACCCGATGGAGGCGACCTATGTCGGCATCCATATGTGGGCGCAGGCGGTGGAAAAAGCCGGGACGACAGACGTGGATAAAGTCCGTGCCGCGATGGCCGGACAGACCTTCGCCGCGCCGTCCGGCTTCACGCTGACCATGGATAAAACCAACCATCACCTGCACAAACCGGTGATGATCGGTGAAATCGAATCCAACGGTCAGTTCAACGTGGTCTGGCAGACCGATAAACCGATCCGCGCCCAGCCGTGGAGCCCGTACATCGCGGGTAACGATAAAAAGCCAGATACCCCGGTGAAAACGGTTAACTGATTGTTTTAGCTCCTTCTTGCGAAGGGGTTGAAGAGAAAACCGGTCAGCTCCCTCCCCTGCGAAGGGGAGGGCTGGGGTGGGGTATTAATGGCGACTGTGTTGCTTGCAAAACCCCCTCCCCGCCTCCCCCTTCGCATGGGGAGGAGCAAACCAGCATCAACTTTATGCGGCGAGAACATTATGAGAATCCTCATCCGATCACTGCTTTTCCTGCTTTGTTGCCTTCCGTTGCTGGCAGAGGCAGGTGCGGCGAATGACTTTGCTGCCGCCAGCCGCAGCCAGCAGGCCACGTTATTACAGCAATGGGCGGCGGATCCGCAACCGGAAAGGCTGCCGCTGCTCGAGGCGCTGAAGCAGGAAAACGTCGTCATCGACGAAGCGAAACACGCATTCATCCAGAATGGCGATCGGCTGACGCCGCTGGAAGGCGACGTCAAACCGCAGGGTGACAGTAAAAAAGTCTGGCTGAACAACCGCCTGCGGATTTTGATTGCTAATGCGCTTTCCGCACACCGTCTGGTGAGCACCGACAGCGCCATCCGTTTGCAGGCAGCAAAAGCCTTACAGCGTGAAGCGCAGGCCGATCAGCTGCCGCTGCTGACGCATCGTCTTGAACTGGAAAAAGACAGCACGGTTCACGATGCCCTTTCCATTGCGCTGGCGAATTTACAGCTGGCCGACGCCAGTCCGCAGGTGCGCCTGAAAGCCGTTGAACTGCTCGGCACGTCGGGTGATCCGGATACACAAGGTCGTCTGCAAAGTCTGACGGATCCGAAAACTGAGGCCGATGCGACAGTGCGTGACGCCGCGCTTGCCAGCCTGAAAGCGGTACAACATCGCCTGATGATCGGCGATCTGCTCGGTCAGGCCTTTACCGGTTTATCGCTCGGCTCGATTTTGCTGCTGGCCGCGCTGGGGCTGGCAATCACTTACGGTTTGCTGGGCGTGATTAACATGGCGCACGGCGAAATGCTCATGCTCGGTTCCTATTCAACCTACATGGTGCAGTCGCTGTTTCAGCACTACGCGCCGGGGCTGCTGGCGCTGTATCCGCTGGTCGCGCTGCCGGTGGCCTTTTTCATTACCGCCGGGATCGGCATGGCGCTGGAGCGCACCGTCATCCGCCATTTATACGGTCGTCCGCTGGAAACCCTGCTGGCGACGTGGGGCATCAGCCTGATCCTGATCCAGGGCGTGCGCGTACTGTTTGGGGCGCAGAACGTTGAAGTGGCCAATCCAGGCTGGCTCTCCGGCGGCATTCAGCTGTTGCCGAATCTGGTGCTGCCGTACAACCGCATCGCGGTAATCATCTTCGTCATGCTGGTACTTGGGCTGACCTGGCTGCTGCTCAATAAAACGCGCCTTGGCATGAACGTGCGTGCCGTGACGCAAAACCGCGCCATGGCGGCCTGCTGCGGCGTGCCGACCGGACGCGTTGATATGCTGGCGTTCGGTCTCGGTTCAGGTATTGCAGGTCTGGGCGGCGTCGCACTGTCGCAGCTGAGTAACGTCGGCCCGGAACTCGGTCAGGGTTACATCATCGATTCCTTCTTAGTCGTGGTGCTCGGCGGTGTCGGGCAACTGGCAGGTACCGTGGTGGCAGCCTTTGGTCTGGGCATTGTGAACAAAATTCTTGAGCCGGAAATCGGCGCGGTACTGGGCAAAATCCTGATCCTCGCGCTGATTATCCTGTTTATTCAGAAACGTCCGCAGGGACTCTTCGCCTTCAAAGGCAGGGTGATTGACTGATGAGCCAGCCGCTGACGATTACCGGCGTACAAAAAGCGCCAAAGGTTGCGATTTCGGTGGGCACGCTGGTGCTCATCATCCTGATTGTGATGCCGTTTCTGGCGCTGCTGCCTGCCACGAATCCGGTGGCGATCTCCACCTATACGCTGACGCTGATCGGCAAGATCCTGTGTTATGCGATCGTCGCGATCGCGCTCGATCTGGTGTGGGGCTACGCCGGATTATTGTCCCTGGGTCACGGGCTGTTTTTCGCCCTCGGCGGTTACGCGATGGGCATGTATCTGATGCGACAGGCCGCAGGCAGCGGGCTGCCGGATTTTATGTCGTTCCTCTCATGGACCGAACTGCCGTGGTTCTGGGCGGGCACGCAGCATTTTGCCTGGGCGCTGTGCCTGATCGTGCTGGTGCCGGGCGCGCTGGCATTTGTGTTCGGCTATTTCGCCTTCCGCTCAAAAATCAAAGGCGTCTATTTCTCGATCATGACGCAGGCGCTGACCTACGCCGGGATGTTGCTGTTTTTCCGCAATGAAACCGGCTTCGGCGGCAATAACGGTTTCACCGGTTTCACCACCCTGCTCGGCTTTCCGGTCACCGCCACCGGCACCCGTGTGGGATTATTTTTAGCCACGGTTCTGGTGCTGGTCGCAAGTCTGGCACTCGGCTTTGCGCTGGCACGCAGTAAATATGGCCGCGTGCTGACGGCGGTACGCGACGCTGAAAACCGGCTGATTTTCTGCGGCTACGACCCGAAAGGTTTCAAGCTTTTCGTCTGGACGATTTCCGCCATGCTGTGCGGCCTGGCGGGTGCGTTGTACGTTCCGCAGGTCGGCATCATCAACCCGAGCGAAATGTCGCCGACCAACTCCATCGAAGCCGCCATCTGGGTGGCACTCGGCGGGCGCGGCACGCTGATCGGCCCGATTATCGGCGCAGGCATCGTCAACGGCGCGAAAAGCTGGTTCACGGTCGCCATTCCCGAATACTGGCAATTTGTGCTCGGCGGCATGTTTATTCTGGTGACGCTGTTCCTGCCGCAAGGCGTGATTGGCCTGCTGCGTAAAAGGAAATCCTGATGAGCCCGATGACCATGACAGAAGATCTGTTTACCCAGCCGCAACTGGCCGACCGGCATCGCCGGCAGACCGACCCGATTTTGCAGCTGGAAAACATTAACGTCAGCTTTGACGGATTTAAGGCGCTGACCAATTTGTCGCTGAACATCGGCGTAGGCGAATTACGTTGCGTGATCGGCCCGAACGGCGCGGGGAAAACCACGCTGATGGACGTGATCACTGGCAAAACCAAACCGCAAAGCGGCCGCGTTTTTTACGATCAGCGCACCGATCTGACCAAACTGGATCCGGTGCGCATTGCGCAGTCCGGCATTGGCCGTAAATTCCAGAAGCCGACGGTGTTTGAAGCGCTGACGGTGTTCGAAAATCTGGAGATCGCGCAGAAAACCAATAAGTCGGTATGGGCCTGTCTGCGCGCCAAAATGAACAGCGAACAGCGCGACCGCATCGATGACATGCTCGGCACGCTGCGTCTGGCGGCGGAACGTCATCGCCCGGCGGGCTTGCTTTCACACGGTCAGAAACAGTTTCTGGAAATCGGCATGTTACTGGTACAGGAGCCGCATTTATTACTGCTCGATGAACCGGCAGCAGGCATGACCGATGCCGAAACCGAGTATACCGCCGAGCTGTTCAAACAACTGGCGGGCAAGCATTCGCTGATGGTGGTCGAGCACGACATGGGCTTTGTGGAAACCATCGCCGACCACGTGACGGTGCTGCATCAGGGGCAGGTTCTGGCCGAAGGTTCGCTGCGCGATGTGCAGGCCAACGAGCAGGTTATCGACGTGTATTTAGGGCGCTGAGGAATCGCATTATGTTGCAGGTAAATGAACTAAATCAGTTTTACGGCGGCAGCCACATTTTGCGCGGCTTGTCTTTTGAGGCAAAAATCGGTGAAGTGACCTGCCTGCTCGGTCGAAATGGCGTCGGCAAAACCACGTTGCTGAAATGCCTGATGGGGCTGATCCCGGCGAAGTCCGGCACCATCAGCTGGCAGAGTCAGATGATCAATTCCCGCAAACCGCACCAGCGCGTGCAGGCGGGCATTGCCTATGTCCCGCAGGGACGTGAAATTTTTCCGCGTCTGACTGTCGAAGAAAATCTGCTGATGGGCTTATCGCGTTTTTCCGGAAGCGATGCAAAACAGGTGCCGGATGAAATCTACCATCTGTTCCCGATCCTGCTGGAAATGAAGCATCGCCGCGGCGGGGATTTGTCCGGCGGCCAGCAGCAACAGCTGGCGATCGGCCGCGCACTGGCCTGCAAACCGAATCTCCTGATCCTCGATGAACCGACCGAAGGCATTCAGCCCTCGGTGATTAAGGAAATCGGCGCCGTGATCAAACAACTCGCCGCCCGGGGGGACATGGCGATCTTGCTGGTCGAACAATTCTACGATTTCGCCGCCGAACTGGCCGACAGCTATCTGGTGATGTCCCGCGGCAGCATTATAAAACGCGGGCGCGGAGAAGAAATGGAAGCGGAAGGCGTACGGGGGCTGGTGGCGATTTAGTCCCTGATAAAGTAACGCTCGCTAATTCATCCCTTCAGGTCTACCATAAACCTAACTGCTAGGTTTATGGATAAACTCATGCCCACAATTCTCCGCTTTTCAGGATGGTTGATTATGGTTTACAGCCATGATCACCTGCCGCGCCACGTTCATTTACGGCGCGGCGACCAAAGAATCAAAATGGCTTTTGACAGGGTTTCACTTAACTACGACACAATGGAAATTTATGGTGTCGCCACGTTCGCGGAGATCAAAGCTTTGTTTCGTTACTTAGAAGCAAATATCGTCACGCTCAATGCTGAATGGGAGAAGATCCATGGCACCAATGACACGATTTGATGCGGCGTTAAAACGCGGGGAGCAAACGGCTAATGACCCTTCCCGCCCTGTTTCGGTCGAATACCGTCCTGAACAACATGCCTTTATGATCATGCACGGCAACGGCGTCGGGTATCTTATTAACATTGATTTGATTGAAGAACTTCAGCACGCAACACAGGAACAACTGAACACCGCAGAAGTCGATGGTTTCAGCAAAGCACTGCGTATTCCGGCCTGTGATGTGGATATTTACCTGCCGGGATTACTTGCAAAAATTCTCTTTGATGCCAGTGACTTACAGAAAATTGTTGCCTCAATTAACGGTGCCATGCGCAGCGCGGTTAAAGCCAGTGCCAGCCGGGAAAATGGTAAAAAAGGCGGACGTCCGCGTAAAAGTACAGAGTTAAGTTAATGACAAAAATCAAAAGTCAGGAAGCTCTGGTGCGTCAGCGCAAGCGCTGGATAATGCTGGCGGTACTGTTGGCGGTGATCGCCGCAGGCCATCAGTGGTGGAAACAAGGGAAACTCGTCTCCGAGCAGTGGAGCCCCAACAAACAATATGTGGTGCGAGAGTATAAAACTTTCGAATTTATTCCGCGCATGACCCTGCCGGGCGACGGCGGGCATTATTCCGGCTATATGCGTGTCTACAGCCGCGACGGCAAACAGTTTTACGAAGAGTATTCCGACCTGCTCGACTTTATCGAAGGGCCGTTCTGGGCGAAGGAAGGCGTTTACTGGATGGGAAATGATAATCAGGACATCGTACGGTTGCCGACGTCGCCGGTGGAGTAAAATCCTTTTGAGTAAACCTTAGGCAATCTGAGACTATCAGGCGTACAATTCTTCGAACGAATCGCACGAACCATTCGAAGGAAGTAGCATGAAATCATTAAGCGCTAATGAAGTAAAAACTCAATTTGGCGATGTTCTTTTGAGAGTTCAGCGGGAACCCGTTCAGATCAATCGTAACGGCAAACCCGTCGCAGTAATGCTCTCTATCGAAGATTATCAGATGCTTGAAGAAGTGAAGATGCGGCTTCTTAAAGAAAAAGTGTCGCGTGCTGAAGCGGATATTGCCCGCGGAGACGTCATGGATGGCGAAACCTTTTTCGCTCAGCTGATGAGTGGAAAACGAGACTAAAATGAGTCGCTATCAGATTGCCAGGGAGGCACAGGAGGATTTATTTGATATTCAGCGCTATTCCCAAAAACATTGGGGAAAAGCCCAGTCCGATAAATATCTCTCTGAATTATTTGTCCTTTTTTCTATGCTGGCAACTCATCCTGAGATGGGAAGGCCGGTGTCGTTTCGCGAAGATCTTTTCCGTTTTCCACATCAACACCACATGGCGTACTTTTTAACGACACCTGAGGCGATAATCTTTATCGCTATCATGCATCAAAGCCGTTCTCCTGCTGATGTTCTTTCCATGAGATTGCATGAGCCTGAAGCCAGCTATCTGGCTATCTTTCAGGATTAACAGACACAAAAAAGCCGCGACATGCGCGGCTTTTCACATCTCAACCTAAGGTCGAAAGCTTAGCTTCTGACTTTACGGTAGATAAACAGTACGACGATCGCACCAATCACGGCGACAACGAAGCTGCCGAAGTTGAATCCGTCTACGCGACCAAAACCGAAGAAAGTACTGATATAACCACCCACAACGGCACCGACAACACCCAGGACTACGGTCAGAATAAATCCGCCGCCATCTTTGCCAGGCATGATCCATTTCGCCAGAATACCTGCAATCAGACCAAAGATAATCCAGGATAAAATTCCCATTTTCGACTCCTCCGAATAAATTTCCGTTACCGTGAATATTGTTCAACCAAGTTAGCCAAACAAAAGCAGAACGTTTCGCGCTCTGCGAGCAGAACATGTGTTTTACACGAACGCCCCTCTTCTTGAACTGCAATCAAAGTCTAGCACCGATTCTACAAAACCGCCCAAAATCAGCAGGAAGGGAGAGAAACGCAGAGAAATCTAAGGCAATTTCAGGCTGTGTCAGCACGAATGTGGTTTCGTCAGCTACCCGCATTCGCACGTAAAACTGCGTAAAAAGTAGACCAAATATTTTGAATGAGATACTCAAATCAATCCGTTTTTCATCGTCAGCCATCCGGCCTATTATGCATCCATCGAAAGGCAACCACCTTTCACTCTCATAAACCTGAATGGATTAAACATCATGAAAAACGTCAAAATTTTTGCTGTAGCTGCTACCCTTTCTCTGATTTCTTTCGGCAGCTTCGCAGCTCAACAGATTACCCAGCCATCCGGCGACATGCAGAAAATCGGCGTAATTTCTGCCGCTAACTCAACGACCCTTAGCGGTCTGGAAGCGAAATTATCTCAGCAGGCTAAAGACGCTGGCGCATCTTCTTACCGCATCATCTCTGTGACCGGTAACAACAAACTGCACG
The DNA here is from genome assembly GCF_051851855.1 of Rahnella sp. ATs2. Lineage (NCBI taxonomy): Bacteria > Pseudomonadati > Pseudomonadota > Gammaproteobacteria > Enterobacterales > Yersiniaceae > Rahnella > Rahnella sp. ATs2. Next base: position 28,132 of record NZ_JBLYPL010000015.1, read on the forward strand.
CTGACGCTGAAATTTATAAATAATCTCCCGCGTAAAACTCTCTGAAAAGCCTGTGGAAGCCCGACTTCCACAGGCTTTTTTATTTGCCAGTATTTTTATGCCGAATTTCATTTAAATTCGCGATTGCAACGCTCCCATCCTGTTCACTATTCTGGTTTTTTCGCTCATCAGGAAAAGCCATGACCGTTACCGAATCTCTCCTTTCTTATGCACTTGCTGCCGGAATTTTAACGCTGACACCGGGCCTTGATACCGCATTGGTTCTGCGCACGGCGGCCAGTCAGGGCAGCAAAAAAGCCTTATTGTCAGCATTTGGCATCAGTACCGGCTGTCTTATCTGGGGCGCAATGGTGGCGCTCGGCTTAGGCGCGGTTCTTGCGGCGTCGGAAATGGCATTTACACTGCTTAAGTGGACCGGCGCAGCTTATCTGGCCTGGCTCGGTTTGCAGATGCTGCTCAAACCGCGAAGCGAAATGAACATGGCCGCGCCGGAGGGCAGCGGGAAAGTGTTACGCATCGGCAATTCTCCGTTCATAAGGGGATTATTTGGCAATGTGCTGAACCCGAAAGTCGGCGTGTTTTATGTTTCTTTCCTGCCGCAGTTTGTCGCCACAGGCTATCCGGTCGGGCCGTATATTTTTGGACTCGCCGCTATGCACGCCGTGATCGGCACACTATGGTCCATCACCATGATTTCCGCCACGCGCCCGTTATCGCGCTGGTTGCGCCGCCCCGCAGTGGTCAGAACGCTTGATCGCTTAACCGGCACCGTTTTTCTCGCCTTTGCAGTACGACTCGCTATGACTAAACGCTAACTAAAAGGAATCCTGTCATGAAGACCCGTCTTACCCATGCTCCGACAGAACATGATATTGAGGAGATCAAAACAGCTCTGCGCACTTTCAACCGGAATTTTGTTCCTCAGTCGAAATTTCGCGAGTTAGGTATTTTTGTGGAAGACGAGAACGGCAGCAAACAGGCCGGGATTGTGGCGGAAACGGTCGGTAAATGGATGTATATCCAAATGTTGTGGGTCGATGAGTCGTTACGCGGAAAAGATGTCGGAACGCAACTGATTGCCGAGGCGGAAGCAGAAGCTAAAACGCGGGGATGTCGCTATTCGCTGGTGGATACCTTTAGTTTTCAGGCCCGGCCATTCTATGAGCGAATGGGTTACGAGATGCAGATGGCGCTGGAAGATTATATCCGCGATACCCGCACGCCTGAGGATGCGCCGTCTACCCATACCCGGTATTTCCTGACCAAGACATTAGGCTGAATCGGGGAAGCGCGGCTGATAGGGCCGCGCAATTTTTCGGTTATTTAGCCGACAGCGCCAGCCATTCCAGAACCGCAGGACGTTGCCACTGCGCTTGTGCGTACGCCGCCAGTTTCTCCGGCATCGCATCGCCATTTAAACGCAGACGGTTCAGCATCAGCGCCAGATCCACATCCGCAATACTCCATTCACCAAACAGATGTTCTTTGTCGCCCAGCAAACGTTCAGCGGCGGCAAACAACTTTTCCGCAGCCTGCTGCGCTTTAGCAGAAAGCGGCGGACATTTTGCCCCGGCAAACACCACTTCCGTTGAGCGCTCCTCACGGATGGGCATCAGGTCACTGCGCAGCCACGCCTGCACTTCACGCGCTTTGGCACGGTTTTCCGGATCGGCCGGATAGATAGCCGTAAACGTCGGCGCAGGGAAAAGCTCTTCAACGTACTCATCAATCGCCGAAGATTCGGATAACACAAACGTGCCGTTGGTCAGCGTCGGAACGCGACGGGTCAAGGACAGCGCCGAATACGTTTCTTTCAGGTTCTCCGCATCATCCAGGCTGACCGTTTCCAGTTCAAACGGAATGCCCTTTTCAGTCAGCGCCACAAAAGCAGACATTACGTAAGGACTGAAAAAATTAGCATCGGAATACAAAATCAGCGAAGACTGGCTCATGGAAATCTCCTGAAAAAAATAAAGCAAAAGGAAGAAAAACATAGCGCAGAAAGTGGGGTATGTCGTTAAAAAAACCGATATTTCAGTTCTCCTGTCCGGTGTAAAACCCCCTCCCAGCCTCCCCCTTCGCAGGGGGAGGAGCAAAAACGCGATCTGCTCCCTCCCCTGCGAAGGGGAGGGTTGGGGTGGGGTATTAATGGCATCTGCGTCGCTATTATTTCAGCCGGAACACCTGAACAATTTCATTCAGGCGACGCGCCTGATCTTCCAGAGAAGCCGAAGCGGCTGAGGCTTCCTGAACCAGCGCGGAGTTCTGTTGCGTGACGCCATCCATTTCATGAACTGCCTGTGTTACCTGACTGATGCCACGTGATTGCTCGTCAGACGCCGAGACGATGTCGCTCATGATATCGCGCACATCCGTAACGGCTTTCATGATTTCTTTCATCGTTTCGCCGGCATTTTTCACCAGCCCGACACCGTGATCCACACGACTTGTCGATTCCTCAATCAGGGCGGAAATCTCTTTCACCGCATCGGCGCTGCGCTGCGCCAGACTGCGCACTTCCGAGGCCACTACCGCAAATCCGCGCCCCTGTTCACCTGCACGCGCGGCTTCTACCGCGGCGTTGAGCGCCAGAATGTTAGTCTGGAACGCAATGCCATTAATCACTGACGTGATTTCAGAAATACGCCGCGAACTGTCGTCAATTTCCCCCATAATGCCGACAACATCCGTCATGATGCTGTCACCTTTACCGGCGATTTTCGTGGCATTGGCGGTCAGTTCTGTCGCCACGTGGGCGTTATCAGCATTTTGTTTTACGGTCGCCGTCAGCTGTTCCATGCTGGCCGCCGTTTCTTCCAGCGCTGCCGCCTGTTGTTCCGTTCGCGAGGCCAGATCGATATTGCCCGCCGCAATCTGCGACGCGCCGCTGCCGACGGCATGACTGGTGGAAATGATGTCATTCACCACATGGCGTAACTGCGATTGCATGGTTTGCAGCGCAAAGAAGATGCTCGATTGATCGTTTTTCTGCGTCACAATCGGATGTGTCAGATCACCATCCGCTACCGTCAGTGCAATCTTTGCCGCATCGGAAGGTTCGCCGCCCACAGGGCGTAACACTTTGCGGGTAAAGATAACGCTCAGCACCGCGAAGACCACGATGATGCTGAGTACCATCAGCGCCAGCGCGTAATAAAGCTGACGGGTGCTTTCTTTCATCACCGCGTTTACAGGCGCCACGATACCCAGCATCCACGGCGTGCCCGTATTACCAATCTGAATCGGCACAAATTCGGAAAACGCCTTTTCTCCCAGCACCGGATCCTGCTGTTCGCGACTGGTCATCTGTCCGGTCTGAATGCTTTTCAGCAATGACGGGTCATTTTCCAGCTTATGCGTGATCTGGTCTTTTTTCGGCGAAGAAATGTAATTACCTGACTGCGAAAACAGCATCGCATAGCCGGTGCCCTGATAAGGTTTGATGCTATTGACCAGCGTCTGCAGGGTTTGCAGGGAGAAGTCCGCCGTGACAGAACCGAGGAATTTGCCATCCACCATAATCGGCACGGCAATTGACGTCAGCAAGGTATCCACGCCGTTATACGGATAACTGTAAGGCTCGAGGATCACCTCTTTTTGCAGCTTGCGCGGCAGCAGATAATAATCACCGCTGCCCGGCGTTTCGTAATCCGTGAGGTTATGCAAAACGACGTTGCCGCTGGTATCCCGGTCCACATAACGGACGTAGCGGCCATCCGGATCCTGCCCTTCCTTGGCGGCGAGGTCTTCATCTTTGCCATCAAAAGCATCCGGCTCCCAGGCCAGCGACATAGAGAGAAAATCCGGGTGACTTTTCAGGGCATTTTGCAAAAGGGTATCGGCCAGTTTGCGGTCAGCATGTCCGGCTTCACGCAGGCTTATCATGCTCTGACCCAGGTCGCGGGCGGCTTGTAATGCGGTATCGAGTTTCTGACGGGCCAGATAGCCGTCGGTGCTGGCGGTTTGTTGCAGATAACGGCGGGCAATCTCACGCTGCTGATTAGCCGACTGCCAGCTGAGCAATCCGACCGTAATGATGTAACCCAGACTGATAGTGATCAGCCCGACAATCAGCATCAGCGTACGGGTACGCATCGCCTTCTTAGGGGCATTTTTCTTTGTTGCAGCCTCAACTCTGGCCGCCGGTGAAAGCGCCTGCATCTGACTCATAAAATTACCCCGGAACAGAAAAACGTACTGTGAAAACTCACGATGAAATAACGCGGATGATCTGTCCCTGATGCTGGCCCGGCAGAAGCGGGAATTCCGTTATCGTCTGAATTATCGGCAACAGGCGGAGATGCTTTAGCCAAAACGGTAAAAAACCGGCCGGCAAAGATAAACGTTCGCATCCTGCTCACGTCTCCCTATACTGCTGTTATGTCGGCTGATTCAGCACCTTTCCAGGAAACTCCTATGAAGTCATGGCTCTTACCTCTTTTGTTGCTTGCGCCACTGTGTTCGCAGGCGGCTTCCACGCCGAAAGAAATCAAAGCGCGATTCAGCCAGTTTAAGGTCGGGGATAAAACCATTTGCCTCGATGACGTGACGTATGCCAACAACAGCAAAATGAAAGTCATTGAAAACGGCTTTGTCGTGTCTAAGCGGAAAAATGTGCTTATTTATCAGAGCAATACGCTGTTTTTGCTGGGAAATGACATCACGGTGAACATCAAGGCGATTATTGAAAGCCGCGCAGGGAAAAACGCCTTCAACAACCAGTTCAAACAGGCCATGATTCAGGTTGAGGGGCTGGACGATCCGGCGCGAGCCAATGAGAAAGCGAAAATCATTCAGTCATTCCAGGATGTGATTTCGGACAAGCATAATGAAACGCCTTACAGCTCCGTGGCGCTGACCGACAAGGGCTACATCATCACGCAGGCCGAAAGCCACTCAACGACCATCAGCGAATGCTACGTAACGCCTTATAAGAAGCCGGAAAATAACAAATAAATCAGAGGGAAATGATGACTATTTTAGCGCCGATGAGTGCCGCGTTTTACCCGGATTTCGCCGAACAGCTGGCAATAGATTATGCCGAAGAGAACGTAACCGCCGGTCTGTGGCAGGCGGATACCGCGCTGGAACGGGCGCGCAGTTCTACGCAAAGCGCACTGCCGCAAGGTATTGATACGCCGGATCAGTATCTTTTCGAGATTAAAACCGAAGAGAACGGCGAAACCGCAGGCTATTTATGGTTTTCTAACGTCGAACGTTATGGCGTACGCAGCGCGTTCGTGTACGAGCTGACGGTGTTTCCGCAATTCCGCCGTCAGGGTCATGCGGCGGCAGCGTTCAGATTGATGGAAGAACGCCTGCAGGAACAGGGCTGTGCGGCAATCGAACTGAATGTCTTTGCCAGCAATCCCGGTGCGCAGGCGCTGTACGCCAGCCTGGGTTACGTCACGACGAAAATGAATATGCGTAAACCGCTTAGCGCTGATATTTAATAAATTCGGTCAGCGTACCAATACGGTCATACAATTTGCGGGCCGTATGGTTACTGGTTTTCGTCGTCCAGTAGACGTTAGCTTTGTCGTGCTGGTCGGCGTAAGCGTAAACCGCTTCAATCAGTTTCTGCCCGATCCCCAGTTTGCGTGCGCTGTCATCGACGTATAAATCCTGCAAATAGACCACCTGCTGCATGTGCCAGCCATGATCGTGATTGATACAATTCACCAGCCCGACCAGTTTTCCCTCGTATTCCGCCACATAGCCAAACATGCTGGCGTAGTCAGGCTGAGATAAACGCGTGAAAGTGTAATCAAACTGCGCCGGATCCAGACCTGACTGGTAAAAATCCAGATATGCACGCCACAGGGTTTCCCAACCTTCACGGTCAGCGGGCGTTAACGGACGGATCACAACATCTTGCGGCTGGCTCATGGGGTCATTCTCCTCAGGAAATGAAAACGTTACGGGCGCGAATGCGGATAATGTATCAGGTCGTGGAAACGCACGGAATGGCCGCTTTCGTTGCGGTAAGCATGCGGGCAATCGGCGGCAAAACGCAGCGCCTCTCCGGCACTCAATACGCGCGTTACGCCATCAACGGTCAGCGTCAGTTCACCTTCAGTCACAATCACATGCTCGATTACGCCAGCTTCATGAGGCGTGGATTCACTGCACCCGCCCGGTTCGAGATCGATAACAAACATGTCCATGCGCAACGTGGTGTCGTAGGGAAATAACGGCACGACGCGCATTCCTGAGGTTTGACTGTTGAAGGTGGTCAGCAAGCCGTGGCGATGCAACGCGGCTGACTGCTCAGGCGGCGTTTCAAGAAATTCCGAAAACGATACATTCAGGCCGCTGGCGATTTTCCACAATGTCGCCACCGTCGGGCTGGATTCGCCACGCTCAATTTGCCCGAGCATCGCCTTACTGACACCGGTTTTTTCTGCCGCCTGAGTGAGACTCCAGCCGCGTTCGCTGCGAACGGCCTTAAGCTGGCGGCCAATATGGCGGGTGATTTCCTGCATGGTATCTCCTCTGCGACGATGATCGTTCATCGCCATTGTGCGTTATAACGCACAGTGATATCTTGAGCGCATCCGATGTGCGCTATAACGCACAACAGCATACCGCCAGCGTCCGCTAACCAGAAGGATTTTCACCCATGGCCTCGCGTTTTAGTTTGCAGGATTTAACTTTTTCGGCGGTAATTGCCGGATTTGTCGCGGTTTTAGTCGGTTATACCAGCTCGGCGGCGATTATCTTTCAGGCAGCGGAAGCGGCGGGCGCCAGCGTGGCGCAAATCGGTGGCTGGCTGAGTATGCTCGGCCTGGGAATGGGCGTCACCAGTATTGGTCTGTCGCTGTATTACCGCACGCCGGTCGTCACCGCCTGGTCTACGCCCGGCGCAGCGCTGCTGGTCACCAGCCTGCCCGGCACCTCGCTGAATGAGGCGATTGGCGTATTTATTTTTGCCACCGGACTTATCCTGCTGTGCGGCGTGACCGGCCTGTTTGCCCGGCTGATGCATTACATTCCGCAGGCACTTTCTGCCGCCATGCTCGGCGGCATTCTGCTGCGCTTTGGGCTGAACGCGTTTACCTCGCTGCAAAGTAATTTCGCCCTCGCGGGCAGCATGTGTCTGGTGTATCTGCTGGCAAAACGTGCCCTGCCGCGCTATGCGGTGGTGCTCGCGCTGACTGCCGGGCTGATCGTCGCCGGATTGCAGGGGGATATTTCGCTGCACGGCCAGACGCTGACCTTCGCGACGCCGGAGTTTGTCATGCCGCATTTCACGCTTTCCTCGATTATCGGCATCGGTATTCCGTTCTTTGTCGTGACGATGGCTTCACAAAACGCACCGGGGATCGCCACCCTGAAAGCGCACGGCTATCACCTGCCCGTTTCTCCATTGATTACCTGGACGGCGCTGACGGCATTGGTTTTAGCACCGTTCGGCGGTTTTACCGTCTGTATCGCCGCCATTACCGCCGCAATTTGTATGGGCGAGGATATTCATCCTGATCCGAAAAAACGTTATATGGCGGCGGTGGCGGCAGGCATTTTCTATCTGATCGCGGGCGTGTTTGGCGGGTCCATCGGTATGGTCTTTACCGCGCTGCCGGAAGCGCTGATCCACACCATCGCCGGGCTGGCGTTGCTCGGCACCATTGCGGGCAGCCTGTACCGCGCACTGGAAAACGAAAAGCAGCGCGATGCGGCCATCATCACCTTTCTGATCACCGCGTCCGGCGTCACGCTGCTGGGTGTCGGTTCGGCATTCTGGGGGCTGGCGGGCGGCGTAATTACGCATCTGATCCTGAGTATTCCGGCGCGAAACCGTGATAAATCAGCCGGGAAAGGTTGAGTCCGTTCAAGTTCTGGGTAACAGGTTTTCGTAACACGGCGCAAAGTGACGACGATCACATTTTCTGACCGGCAAACCCTTTTTACTGGGCGCAATCAGGCCCTTTAAAGAGCGAGAATTCCATGACTATAGCCACACAATCCTGCGTCGTGACCGGGAAAAAAGACGTTTCGGTCATCGACCAGACTATCGACTATACCGGCCAGGGCACGCTGGTAAAAATTACCCGCGGCGGGATCTGCGGTTCCGATCTGCATTACTACGAACACGGCGCGGTGGGCGATTTCAAAGTGCGCGAGGCAATGGTGCTCGGTCACGAAGTGGTTGGTGTGGTGGAAAAATCGGATAACCCAGATTTGCAGCCCGGCCAGAAAGTGGCGCTCAATCCGAGTAAGCCGTGCAAGGCCTGTAAATATTGCCTGTCCGGCGATGAAAACCAGTGTACCACCATGAAATTCTTCGGCAGCGCGATGTATTTCCCGCACATCAACGGCGCGTTCACGCAGTACAAAATCGTCGACAGCGCCCAGTGCATTCCTTACGACAATCAGGTCAGCGACCGCCTGATGGTGTTCGCCGAACCGCTGGCTGTCGCCATTCACGCCGTGAATCAGGCGGGTGATATTCATGGCAAAACCGTGTTTGTGTCCGGCGTCGGCCCGATTGGCTGCTTAATCGTGCTGGCAGCGAAAGCCAAAGGCGCAGCGCAAATCGTGGTGACTGACCCGAGTGAACGCTGCCGGACGCTGGCACTGGCTGTGGGCGCAAGCAAAGCGCTGGATGCCGTACAGGGCGATTTCAGCGAATATCAGGCAGAGAAAGGTTTCTTCGATGTGACCTTTGACGCCTCAGGCCATCCTTCATCCATCCGCCGCTGTCTGGAAGTGACCCGCGCACGTGGCACGCTGGTGCAGGTCGGCATGGGACCGGTAGTGAATGAATTCCCGCTGATGATGCTGATTGCCAAAGAAATTAACTGGGTCGGCAGCTTCCGCTTCACTGAAGAATTCAACACGGCAGTGGAATGGCTGGCGAATAAAACCGTTGATCCGATGCCGTTGCTGTCGGCGGAATTCCCGCATGAAAGCCTGGTGGAAGCGCTGGACTACGCGATGGATAAATCCAAAGCGTCGAAAGTGCAGCTGGTTTTCTAGTTCAGTCTGCAACGACACTCACAATATTAAAACATCGTTTCATTTTATGATGTCCTCTGATTTTTATCCTCAGAGGACATTTGCATTATGGTAAAGGACAACGCGAAAAAGCAGGTCGCACTGCTGCTGGCCGACGGATTCGAAGAAGGCGAAGCTGTGATTGTGCTCGATATTCTCGAGCGGCTGGAGATTCAGGTCACCACGCTGGCGTGCCAGAAAAGCCTGACACTGCGCACCTATCACGGCATTCAGATGCAGGCCAACGAATTGCTGTCTGCGCAGGGCGACCGTTTATTCGACGCCGTCGTCATGCCCGGCGGGCCGGAAGGCTCAGTGGCGCTGGCAGCCAGCAAAGAGGTCGTGGAATTTGTCCGCCGTCACGATGAGGCCGGTAAACTGATTTGCCCGCTGTGCTCCGCTGCCGCCCGCGTGCTGGGCGGAAACGGCCTGCTGAAAGGCCGCCGTTACGTGTGTTCCGGCGATTTATACAAAGACGTGAAAGACGGCGTTTACGTCAATCAGTCCTTTGTGGAAGACGGCAACCTGCTGAGCGGTAAAGGATTAGGGCTGGCGTTCGATTTTGCTTTCCAGCTGGCGTACCGCCTGACCGGCGACGCTGAAACCACCAATTTCCAGGCCGATCATATCGATTATCACCACTGGCGCGCCGACCAGAAGCTTTGATCAACATGCTGTGATTAAAACGCTGACAGTGGCGGATAACGAAGATCGTCCGCCGCTGTCAGTATTATGTCCGTTTTTGGCATTCTCCCTTCTCTCTTTCAGGCGCACACTGACTTCACACTCATCAGATGGAGTCCGAAAATGACACACAGCGCCCTGCTAAACATCGACGTCCAGCGTTCATTCGAACACAAAGATTTCTGGCAGCAGAATGATTTACCGGCTTTCAGCGCAGCATTAACCCGCCTGATCGACGGCTGTCAGACCCGTAATGTACCGGTCATCGACGTGTTTCATGTTAATCCCGACGGCGTGTTCTCGCTGGATTCCGGCCTGGTGGCACCGATGTCTTTTCTGAGTCATCAGCCGCAACATGTGGTGCATAAGCACGTCCACAATTCCCTGACCGAGTCCGGCCTCGACGGCTGGCTGCGCGAAAACGGCATCACGCATCTGATCATCGCCGGAATGCGTACCGAACAGTGCTGCGAAACGACGGCACGCGTGGCCTCCGATCTGGGCTACACAGTGACTTTTGTCACCGAAGCGACACTGACCTTCCCGATGACCCACGCCAGCGGCATCACGCTGAGCGCGCAGGACATCAAATTGCGTACCGAGCTGGTTCTCGCCGACCGCTTTGCCGCCATTTCCGACGTGACCGGTGCGCTGGCGGAACTCGACCGCGCTGTGTGAAGATAGCGTTTTCCCCCTGCGGACGGATAAAGCACTATGCAGCGAAATGTCTACTTTGTGACGCTCCCCGGCGTGATGTCTTTGGATCTGACCGGTCCGGCAGAAGCGCTGCGCCTTGCCGGGCAATTCCACCTGCAATACATCGGACCGCAGGCGGAAGTTGTGATGTCTACCGGCCTGACGGTCAGCCATTTGCAACCGCTGCCAGAAAGTCTGCCCGCGGGCAGTATTTTGATCATGCCGGGCGTGGCGGAATCCACCGAAAACTTCGCCTCGCCGGTCGCGCAAATAGCCTGCGACTGGCTGCATCAGCAGAAAGGCGCCATTGAGGCGGGGGATTTAACGCTGGTGTGTATCTGTTCCGGCAGCCTGCTGGCCGGGAAAGCCGGGCTGCTTGACGGCTATCAGTGCACCACGCATCACGACGTGATCGGGCGTTTACGCCAGCAGGTACCCGCCGCACAGGTGAAGGATAACCGGATATTTGTCGAAGACCGCTCAGTGCTGACCAGCGCGGGTATCAGCGCCGGTATCGATCTGGCGCTGCATCTGATCGCCACCCATCTGGGGCCGCAGGCCGCGCTGGATGTCGCCCGCGAAATGGTGGTGTATTTCCGCCGTGGCGGCGATGACCCGCAACTTTCTCCATGGCTGCGTTATCGCAATCACCTGCATCCCGCCGTACACCGCGCGCAAAACCTGATGGCCGCCGAACCCGAATCTGCCTGGCAGGTTGAGGACGTCGCCGCAAAGGCACACATCAGCAGCCGTCACCTCACCCGTTTGTTCCGCCAGCATCTGGGGATCAGCGTGCGCGACTACCACGAGCAACTGCGCATCGCCATCGCCCAACAACGCCTGCAACAAGGCGCAGGCATTGAAAAAGCCGCCCTCGCCGCCGGATTCTCGTCCGCAAGACAGTTCAGACGGGCGCAGGAAAGATGGGAGTCTGTACAAGGCTGATTGCAAGTTGAGCAATAAGTGAGTAAAATTTTACTCACTGACGGTTTGTGGGACTGAATAGCTGGCCTAAACAGTACGTCGGTGTCTGCCTGTAAAGGCCGCTGGCCGTGCCGCGATAAGATGAGAATCCAAAGACCTCCGCCTGAAACTGTAAAAAACAAAAAAGCGACCCTGGGTCGCTTTTTTGCTATCTGCGCTTTGTCGGCAGTTTCAGTCCTTTCATTCTCGCATCAAAAATATACCAAAAACTGAATCGCCCGTTTACGCCAACCGGACCAGCCCATTTTTCTCTTGGGTAACCCGTCATCACTTTTAATCGTATATCGCTCGCCGGATGGTTGTTTTTTGTTATTTCGAAAAACAAACAATAATCTACACCCATATAATGTTCTTCGAGATAATAAAAAGTTTCCTGATGCTTATGGGGCGCTCTTGCCAATATCGCATTTTCGTTAATCAACTTATTAACAAGGTCGGGTAAGCGACATGAATAAGTATAACGCTCCCGGCAGAAATATCGCCGGTGATTACCAGGACTGTGCGGATAAAACCATAATTCCGACGTGGCCTGATGCGCCGTAAAACAATGATCAGTGTAAACAATAAAAATCCGCAACTGACGGGCAGGGAAATCATGACTGGCGGGCCTCACGGCGATAATTGTCGATGCACGCAGATGCTCCAGCGTATAAATTTCACCGTTTATTTCAAATGGCAGCCAGCATGTCATAATGTTTTGCCTGAATAAATGAAAAGAAAGAGTATCCAGAATAAAATGACAAAGATAATGAAAAATACTTATCGTACTACAACGGTTTAATAGAAATATATTAGGAGTGAATTAATAATATAATGCACTACTATTCATAAAAAATATAAATAGACAACTCTGTTTTTAACTCACCCAATTCCGCCGGTCAATTTTCCCCAGTCCCATCGCCAGTAATAAACCACCACCAAGCCCGCAGGCGAACAGATACGCGATATTCAGCAGCGGATATTGCGGGAAATCGAGATGCTGGCTGCGCATGGCAATGATGATCAGCGCATGAAAGCCGTAAATGGCCAGCGAATGGCGGGAGATCAGCGCAAATCCAGGCAGGATGCGTTGCGCCAGCGCGTTTTTGAAAACCACAAACAGCGACATCGCGGAGATAAACACCAGCGGACCGCTGTAGACGTAAAAGGTGTCGGCGAAATTCTGGTTAATCTGCATCTGCCGGTAAGTGCCCGTGGCAATCGCCAGTGTGCTGAGAATAAACATGACACTGGCCGCCAGTGTGACCGGCGTTTTTCCGGTATTAAGCTGGCTGATGGCGCGCCCCATCAGGGCATACAATACGTAATAGAAGGTGTCGCCGCTGATATACAAATCCAGCGGCAGAAGATGGATTTTCTGCCACGTCACGACCGGCAGCTGGGGATTTGCCAGCACACCGAGCAACATTCCGGCGATCAGCAAATATTTTCCGGACACGGCCTTAACGTTAATCAGCGGGGAAAGCAGGTAGATCACGATAATCGCATAGAAAAACCAAAGGTGATAAAACACCGGCTTTTCCAGAATGAGACGCAAAGACGGCCAAAATCCGATTTTTGTCATCGTGAGGATATAGATCAGCGAGACGGCGCTGTAAAAAAGCAGGCATAAAGTGACGCGCAGGAAATGCCTTTTTTGCGCACTCTTCTCACCAAAAAACAGCGCACCGGAAATCATAAAGAACAGCGGCACACAAACACGCGAGGCGGAATTAAGCAGATTGGCGACGTTCCATTCAGCGGAATGCACTGCAGCGAAATTGACCACCAGTGACGTGCTGGCGTGGATCATCACCACCATCATGCAGGCGAGCGCGCGCAAATTATCTATCCAGCTAATTTTTTGGCTCATTAACTGCAATTTCCTTCTTTTCGATGTTCGCTTTGCAGCCTAGCGAGCTTTTGCGCGGCTAACAAGGCAAAAGCACCGATCTCAGATTGTGCTGAAGATGAATCAGATGATTGCGTTGCGCTCAAATAATCGGCAAAATAGCCAGCATTACTGCCTCGCTTGCGAAACCCGCCCGGACAGTCTCTTTTTTTCTGCTAATTTTCAACCGATTAGCCTTACGTCTGTGAAATAACTAAAATGCATAATTCTCCAAATACTGCGTCCCTTCTGGGTCGGCAGGCGCTTTTGTTCCCTCTGTGTCTGGTGCTTTTCGAGTTCGCGACCTATATCGGCAACGATATGATCCAACCTGGCATGCTGGCCGTCGTGGCTAATTTTAATGCCGGGGAAGAATGGGTGCCGACATCCATGACCGCTTATCTCGCTGGCGGCATGTTCCTGCAATGGCTGCTCGGGCCACTGTCAGATCGCCGCGGCCGTCGTCCGGTGATGCTGACCGGCGTGACCTTTTTCATCATCACCTGCCTGGCGATTCTGTTCGTGCAAAACATCGAACAGTTTATGGTGATGCGTTTCCTGCAAGGCATCAGCCTGTGCTTTATCGGCGCCGTCGGGTATGCCGCGATACAGGAATCGTTTGAAGAATCGGTGTGTATCAAAATCACTGCCATGATGGCGAACGTCGCCCTGATTGCGCCGCTGCTCGGTCCGCTGGCCGGTGCGGCGCTGATCCACGTTGCGCCGTGGCAGTCGATGTTTGTGATTTTTGCCGTGCTCGCCGCCATCGCGCTGTGGGGATTGTGGAAATCTATGCCGGAAACAGCCTCGCGTCTTGGCGAACCGTTCTCCATGCCCAGCCTGCTTCGTGATTACAAACATGTGCTGAAAAACCGTCAGTTCGTGTGTGGTGCGCTGGCGATCGGTTTTGCCAGCCTGCCGCTGCTGACGTGGATTGCACAGTCGCCGGTGATTTTAATCAGTGGCGAAGGTTTAGCCGCTTACGATTACGGCCTGTTGCAGGTGCCGATTTTCGGCGCGCTGATTATCGGTAACGTGACGCTGGCGCGTCTGACCGGCAAACGCACCGTCGAATACCTGATTAAACTGGGCGCGGGCCCGATGGTGGTCGGTCTGCTGATCGCCGCAGCGGCAACGATGTTTTCCGCGCATGCTTACCTGTGGATGACCGCCGGTCTGAGCCTGTACGCGTTCGGTATTGGTGTGGCGAATGCCGGTTTGTACCGCCTGACGCTGTTCTCCAGCGACATGAGCAAAGGCACGGTTTCTGCCGCGATGGGCGTCATCAGCATGATGATTTTCACGGTCGGGATCGAGCTGGCAAAAGTGGCATACGTCGAAGGCGGTGCGGGGATGTTTAACATGTTCAACCTGTTAAGCGGCCTCGCCTGGCTGGCGCTGGTGGTGGTGTTTCTGCGCAGCCGCCAGGTCGTGTTGCCGCCGAACAGCGTAGTGTGATTTCGATCTGAGTCGCCTGCAAAACCCCCTCCCCGCCTCCCCCTTCGCAGGGGGAGGAGTAAAACGCCGACCTGCTCCCTCCCCTGCGAAGGGGGAGGAGTAAAAACGCCGACCTGCTCCCTCCCCTGCGAAGGGGAGGGCTGGGGTGGGGTATTAATGGCAACTCAGAATCAGAATAACCCCATCGGTTTACTCGAATAAGAAACGAGCAGACATTTCGTTTGCTGATAGTGATCCAGCATCATCTTGTGAGTTTCGCGCCCGATACCGGATTGTTTGTAGCCGCCGAACGCCGCATGCGCCGGATAGGCGTGATAGCAGTTGGTCCAGACACGACCGGCCTGAATGTTACGCCCCATGTGATACGCCACGTTGCCGTCACGGCTCCAGACACCCGCTCCCAGCCCGTACGCCGTATCATTGGCGATTTGCAACGCCTCATCCATGTCTTTGAAGGTGGTTACAGCCAGCACCGGTCCGAAGATCTCTTCCTGGAAAACGCGCATGTTGTTTTTACCCAGCAAAATCGTCGGTTGCAGGTAATAACCTTCATTCAGCGAGCCTTCGAGTTTTTTCTTCGCGCCACCGGTCAGCACTTCCGCGCCCTCTTTCTTACCGATTTCGATGTAATCCAGAATGGTTTTCATCTGACCGGCAGACACCTGCGCACCCATCTGCGTTTCCATATCTAACGGATTACCGGTTTTGATCGCTTCAACGCGTTTGATGGCGCGCTCCATAAAGCGTTCGTAGATGGATTCCTGCACCAGCGCACGGCTCGGGCAGGTACAGACTTCGCCCTGATTGAAAGCAAACAGCGCAAAACCTTCCAGCGCCTTGTCGAAGAATTCGTCTTCTTTATCCATCACATCCGCGAAGAAGATATTCGGGGATTTACCGCCCAGTTCCAGCGTCGCCGGGATCAGGTTTTGTGCGGCATAGCCGGCGATTTGCTGGCCGACCTCGGTCGAACCGGTAAAGGCCACTTTGGCGATGCGTTTGGACGTCGCCAGATATTCGCCGATTTCGCCACCCGCACCGTTGACTACGTTGATGACGCCCGCAGGCAGAATGTCCTGCACCAGTTCCATCAGCAGCAACACAGAAAGCGGGGTCAGTTTGGCCGGTTTGAGCACGATGCAGTTACCTGCCGCCAGCGCCGGGGCCATTTTCCAGCAAGCCATCAGCAGCGGGAAGTTCCAAGGGATGATTTGCGCCACAACGCCCAGCGGTTCGTGGAAGTGATAGGCGACGGTTTCGCTGTCGATTTCGCTGATCCCGCCTTCCTGCGCACGTACGCAGGAGGCGAAATAGCGGAAGTGGTCGATGGCTAAGGGCACATCCGCGCCGCTGGTTTCGCGGATAGGTTTACCGTTATCCCAGGTTTCGGCGTTTGCCAGCAGTTCGATGTTTTGTTCCATGCGATCGGCGACTTTCAGCAACAGGTTTGCGCGCTGCTGCACCGGCATTTTGCCCCATTCGTCTTTGGCTTTATGGGCGGCGTCCAGCGCCAGCTCGACGTCATCGGTACTGGAACTGGCGACTTTACACAGCACTTCGCCGGTCACCGGCGTCAGATTGTCGTAATACTCTTTTTTTACCGGCGCGACCCATTCGCCGCCAATGAAGTTGTCGTATTGTTTTTTGAGTTTGAGCGGAAAACCGTATTCTTCCGGTTTGACGGCATGAGGATTTTTATCATAAGCCATGATGGAACTCCTTTATGCAGCAGGTTTTTAGCAGAGCGCTGCATAAAGTTTAGGCAGTGAAAATCGAACCGGCGGGATGTAAAGAGAACTCTTCGAGCGGCCTCACACCTTTTTTGCTGCAACGCTGGTGTTACCGCTTCCGGGGGGCGTCGTGCGCGCAAAACTCTCACGCTGGAACAGGCGTTCGACCAGTTTTATCAGTTCAGGATGTTCGACGCACCAGCCCGGCGCGATACGACGAAAGTTGAGATATCCCAGACAACAGGCGACGGCGATATCAGCCACATTCAGGCTTTCAGAATTGAGCAGCGTGCGGCTGGCGGCATGTTTTTCCAGCGCATCCAGTCCGCGCAGCAGCTTTTCACGCTGACGCAAAATCCAGGCCTCGTTACGCTTATCGGCATCGCGACGCCCTTCCAGCACTAACGCCACGGCCGCGTCCGTCACGCCATCGGCCAGCGCTTCGATTTGCTTAACACGTAATGCTTCCAGCGGCTGCCACGGCAACAGCGTGGGCGCGACATTCATCAGCTCGATGAACTGCACAATGATCGGGGAATCATAGAAAATTTCGCCATCGTCGGCGACCAGCGCGGGGACTTTTCCGAGGGGATTGAACTGGGTGATTTTGCAGCCCGGTTCATGGGGCGTGTCGTTAATGAAATCAAACGGGATGCCCTTTTCCAGCAGCATCACCGAAATCTTGCGCACATACGGGCTGGTATAGCTGCCGATCAACTTCATCACACCCTCCTCGTTTTCGCCGGAACCTCTTTTAAAGCTAGCAGCCATGCCGGGGTTTACCAGTCATGGCTGCCAGATTTACAGGTTACTCTGCGGGAAACAGGAACGGGTTGATGCCGCTGCCGGAAAAACCTTTGTCTTCCATACGGTCATCGAGCAGCAGCGTGGCAAGGTCGTCCGCCACAGCGTCAGCCTGCGGGTCTTTATCCTGATAAATCACTTTCAGGTAAGCACCGCAATCATCACAGGCTTCGGCTTTCACCGTTGCCTGCTCATCATCAATCGACCACAGATTCAGATGCTCCATCTCGTCGCAGTTGCTGCATTTCGCGCGTACCACATGCCATTCGCTTTCACACAGATTGCAATGCAGATAGCGCAGGCCACCGGCATTGATCACCGCAGACACAGGAATACTGCCGCAGACCGGGCAGAACTGGCGATTTTCACCGTAATCCGCACGTCCGACGCCGCGAAGTTGCGCCGCCATCTGCGCCCAGTAAAGGGACAGCGCCGCCCAGATAAACGGCGCTTTGTCAGCCGGAACGTGTTTGAAATCCTGGCAAAGCAGTTCTGTCGCCATCATTTCACGCTGAAGGTTCGGGGACTGTTCGAGACATTCCAGCACCGCACGCACCGGCTCAGAAGCGCCCGGTTTCAGGACAGCAATCAGCGCATCCAGCAACGTCAGCCAGTGCGGCGTACGAGGAAACAGAGCGCAATCGAGCGGCGGTTTACCGGCGGCTTTTTCTAATTCTCCGCTCAGATCGATACTGAGTGGAAATTCCTTCAGCACGCGCTGCTGGGCATCGCATATCGCCGCAGCAAAATTGAGATACCCGTCGAGCGGGCTGTTTTCTGCCAGCGCGCGCAGACGATCGGCGCGGCGCTGATAGAGCGTTTTCAGATTGGCGAACAGCACAGGCGGGATGTTTCCCGCCGCGTTTTTACCGTCTGCCAGTTCGTCCTGTGGAACAATCTGGATGCTCATCCGGCTTTCCTCTGGTCTTGTTCTTTTTTCAGCTCTTCATCACGCACCTGACGATACCAGCGCGGATGATGATACTTCGCCCATGACACCGGCACTTTGCCGCCGGTCATCGCTGCGATCGAGCCTTTCGCCCAGGTCGCCGCGTAGACGTGCATGATGATCACCAGAATCAGCCCGATACCGGCCAGCGAATGCACCAGCAGCGCCAGACGGATCAGCGGGATCGGGAAGAAATCCGCAAACCACGGACGCCAGATAATCACGCCGCTTGCCATCAGCAGCACCAGACAGCTGATCGCCGCCCAGAACACGCATTTCTGACCGAAGTTATAGCGACCTGTGTCGCCGACTTCATGATTGGTCAGCACCTTGTCGATATTTTTCGCCCACACGAGGTCGTCTTTTTCCGGCAGGTTGTGCTTCCAGTAACGGAAGAACATGCCGAGGAAAGAGACGAACATCACCACGCCGAAGAACGGGTGCAGGATACGCGCCAGTTGCGGCGTGCCGTAAACGTTCATCAGCCAGTTAAACGACGGGAAGAAAAAGCCGATCCCACTGAGCGCCAGCGTCACAAAACAAAAGGCAACAATCCAGTGATTGAGGCGTTCCACCAGGTTATAGCGCTGGATTAACTTCTCTTTTTTCATGGACGTTTCTCCTCATCGTCATGTTTTTCGCCTTCTTCTGCTTGCTCTTCCTCTTTCACGTAGTTCGGACCCACGCCAAGGAAGTGGAAGGCTGCTGCTGCGAAGGTTACCGCGAAGCCGACTGCAGCCAGCGGTTTCCAGACGCCTTTCCATAAAGTGACTGCTGCGCTGATGGCCGGATCTTTCGGCAGGCCGTGATACAGCTGCGGGTTGTCAGCGTGATGCAGCACGTACATCACGTGTGTGCCGCCGACGCCCTGCGGATCGTACAAACCGGCGTGCTCAAAACCGCGGCCTTTCAGTTCGCTGACGCGTTCTGCGGCCAAATCCTGCATCGCCGTTTTGGTGCCGAAATGAATTGCGCCGGTCGGGCAGGTTTTCACGCAAGCCGGTTCCTGGCCTACACTCACGCGGTCAACGCACAGCGTGCATTTGTAGGCACGGTTATCCTGTTTGTTGATACGCGGAACGTTGAACGGGCAACCGGCGATGCAGTAACCGCAGCCGATACAATGTTCTGACTGAAAATCGACGATGCCGTTGGCGTACTGCAAAATAGCGCCTTCCGCCGGACAGGCTTTCAGACAGCCCGGATCGGCGCAGTGCATACAGCCGTCTTTGCGGATCAGCCATTCCAGCTTGCCGTTTTGTTCCACTTCCGAGAAACGCATCACCGTCCAGGATTTCGCACTGAGATCCATCGGGTTGTCGTACACGCCGGTATTGATACCCACTTCATCGCGCAGGTCGTTCCATTCGGAACAGGCGACCTGACAGCCTTTACAGCCGATGCAGGTGGTGACGTCGATGAGTTTCGCCACTTCCTGCTGATGGTCACGGGCACGCGGTGCAGGCGTGAACCCGTTGGTTGCGGACTTACGAAGTATGTCCTGTGATTGCATTGCCATAATTCGCCTCCGTTAGACCTTTTCCACGTTAACCAGGAACGCCTTGAACTCCGGCGTTTGCGAGTTAGCGTCGCCGACTGACGGCGTCAGCGTGTTGGCTAAATAGCCCTTACGCGTCGCGCCTTCAAAGCCCCAGTGGCACGGGATGCCAATGGTGTCGACGTGCTTACCGTCGATGGTCAGCGGCCTGATGCGTTTGGTCACCACGGCTTTCGCCACGATGAATCCGCGCTTCGAGGAGACTTTCACCTCATCGCCCTGCGCAATGCCTTTCGAGGCGGCCAGACCTTCGCCGATCTCGATAAACTGTTCAGGCTGCGCGATGGCATTCAGCAACGCGTGTTTGGTCCAGTGGCGGAACAATTCGGTGATTGAATAAGTGGTCGCCACATACGGGAAGTCTTTGGCAGTGCCCATATTCGGCAAATCGCTGGCAAAAATACGTGCGACCGGATTGGAGATCACCGCCGGATGCAGCGGGTTGGTGCCAATCGGCGATTCAATCGGTTCGTAATGCTCAGGGAACGGACCGTCGGCCATTTTGTCGGTAGCAAATAAACGCCCGACGCCTTCCTGCTGCATGATGAACGGCCCCACGCCGGTGCCCGGCGCCGCAGCGCTGTAATCCGGGACATCAAAGCCGGTCCATTTCGCGCCATCCCAGCGGATGATTTCGCGTTTTGGATCCCACGGTTTACCCTGCGGGTCAACGGAGGCACGGTTATACAGAATGCGGCGGTTCAGCGGCCAGCACCACGCCCAGCCGGATGTACAGCCAAGACCGGAAGGATCGGCGTTATCGCGGCGCGCCATCTGGTTACCGGCTTCTGTCCAGCTACCGGCGTAAATCCAGCAGAAACTGGCGGTGCTGCCGTCGTTTTTCAGATGAGCAAAGGTCGAAATCTGCTGACCTTTTTTCGCCAGCAGATTGCCCTGATCGTCATGGATATCTGCCAGCGCTTTGCCGTTAGCTTCGCGGGCGATTTCTTCCGGCAGCGGGTCGAGGGGATCCTGATAATCCCACGCCATATTCATCACCGGCAGCGGATTGGCCCCGCCTTCTTTCTGATACAGCTCGCGCAGTTTCATAAACAGGCGCGCGATAATTTTGCCGTCGTGCAGCGCTTCACCCGGTGGCTCAGACGCCTGGAAGTGCCATTGCAGCCAGCGGCCGGAGTTCACAATCGAACCGTTTTCCTCCGCAAAACAGGAAGACGGCAGGCGGAACACTTCGGTCTGAATATCGGCGGTCTGCACGTCGTTCATCGCACCGTGGTTTTGCCAGAAGTTCGAGGACTCGGTCACCAGCGGGTCGATCACCACCATGTATTTCAGTTTTGAGAGCGCGCGCGAGGATTTGTTTTTGTCCGGGAATGCCGCCAGCGGGTTGAAGCCCTGCACGATATAACCGTTCAGTTTGCCTTCAGTCATCAGCTCGGCTTGCTGCATCACATCGTAGCTTTTGTCCCATTTCGGCAGCCAGTCGAAGCCCCAGTCGTTTTCCGCCGTAGCATGATCGCCCCAGAAACTTTTCATCATACTGACGAAGAAATTCGGCGTGTTTTTCCAGAAATTGACCTGCCCGTCCACCAGCGGTGTCGGCGTGATCTGTTGCAGATAATCGCTGAAATTCGTCTGTTTTTCCGAAGGCAAAGGCATATAGCCCGGCAGATTCAGCGAGAGCAAACCGAGATCGGTGTAACCCTGAATATTGGAGTGACCGCGCAGCGCATTCACGCCGCCGCCAGGCATGCCGATATTGCCCAGCAATAGCTGGATCATCGCCGCACAACGGATGATTTGCGCGCCGCCGGTGTGGTGCGTCCAGCCCAGTGCGTAAAGAATGGTCGAGGTTTTATCGCGCGCGCAGGTTTCCGCCAGAATAGAGCTGATCAGCAGGAAATCTTCTTTCGAGGTGCCGCACAGACGCTCCACCAGTTCCGGCGTGTACCGGGAAACATGCTCTTTCAGCAGATTCCAGACACAGCGCGGATCCTGCAAGGTTTTGTCCTGTTTCGCCAGACCGTTTTCATCCAGCTGATAGTGCCAGCTTTCTTTGTTGTAGGATTTTTTCGTCGCGTCGAAGCCGCTGAACAGGCCATCGTTGAAGGCATAATCTTCGCGCACCAGCAGGCTGGCGTTGGTGTACTCCCTGACATATTCGGTCTGAATTTTATTATGCGTAATCAGGTAGTTGATCATGCCGAGCAGGAAAGCGGTGTCCGAACCGGCGCGGATTGGCGCATAGATATCGGCCACGGCGGCGCTGCGGTTGAAACGCGGATCGACGACGATAACTTTGGCGTTATTTTTGGTTTTCGCCTCAATCACCCATTTGAATCCGACCGGATGCGCTTCTGCCGCGTTTCCGCCCATAATCAAAATGACGTTGGCGTTTTTGATATCGACCCAGTTGTTGGTCATCGCACCGCGACCAAAGCTTGGCGCTAATGCCGCGACGGTCGGACCGTGACACAGACGTGCCTGACAGTCGATGGCGACCATGCCCAGCGCGCGGGTGAATTTCTGATCCAGCAGACCGGTTTCGTTACTGGCCGCGGACGAACATAACATGCCGGTGGTCAGCCAGCGGTTAACCGTGACGTTGTTTTCATTTTTCTCGACAAAGTTGGCGTCGCGGTCATCTTTCATCAGGCGGGCGATACGGGAAATCGCCTCATCCCAGCTTATACGCTGCCATTTATCGGAGCCGGGCGCGCGATATTCCGGATATCTCAGACGGCCTTCGCTGTGGATGTAATCCAGTACCCCTGCGCCTTTCGGGCACAACGAGCCTCGACTGACCGGATGATCGGCGTCACCCTCTACGTGGAAGATATTTTCAGTGACGTTTTTCGCGCCGTCGCCCTGGCTGTAAATCAACATGCCGCAACCGACTGAGCAGTACGTGCAGTTGTTGCGGGTTTCACGCGAGCGAAGCAGTTTATATTGGCGGGTTTCCGCCAGCGCGATTGTCGGGGCAAACCCCAATAATGCTGCGGTAGTGCCGGCCATACCGCCCGCACATATTTTGAATAATTGTCTTCTGCTGACTTGCATGAAAGACTCCTTCCCATCATTTGTTAACACATTGCTTTCAAATTGCCGCTTTCCGTTGCAGATGCGGAAGCGGTAAAATTAAGACCTAAAGTCCTGACAGTTTGTACGGCTTATGTAGCCGGAATGTTTATAAGGTTATTGCCAATGGATGTCCATCAAGTAAAAGAACTGAGCGAAAAAGATGATAAAAAAGTGACTCAGATCATCGGAGCCAGTCAAAAACCGGTGATGCAGCGCACACATCCTGGCGAACTGGAAGACGACTGGATTGCAGAAGAAGTGCCCGTTGCGCTGGTCTATAACGGGATTTCACATGTGGTGATGATGGCGTCGCCGAAAGATCTCGAAGCCTTTGCGCTGGGGTTTTCGCTGTCGGAAGGAATTATCGAATCGGCTGCGGATATTTACGGGCTGGACGTAACACCAAACTGTAACGGTATTGAAGTTAACATCGAATTATCGAGCCGCCGTTTTGCCGGGCTGAAAGAGCGCCGTCGCGCCATGGCAGGCCGAACCGGCTGCGGCGTGTGCGGCATCGAACAGTTAGGCGATTTATTCCGCCCGCTCGCGCCGTTGCCGTTTACCCAAACGTTTGAGCTGGCAAATCTGGATAACGCGCTGAATCAGCTGAAATCCGTGCAGGAAATCGGTCAGCTGACCGGCTGTACGCATGCCGCCGCGTGGATAACCTCGCAGGGCGACTTACTGGGTGGCTGCGAGGACGTGGGACGTCACGTGGCGCTGGATAAAATGCTTGGCCTGCGTGAAAAACAAAGTGAATGGCAATCCGGTGCCGCGCTGGTGTCGAGCCGCGCCAGCTATGAAATGGTGCAGAAAGCCGCGATGTGCGGTGTCGAAATTTTGTTTGCCGTCTCCGCCGCCACCACGCTCGCGGTAGACGTCGCCGAAAAATGTAACCTGACGCTGGTCGGTTTCAGCAAACCGGGACGGGCAACGGTGTATACGCATCCGCAGCGGTTACGCTGACCCTCTAAGCTTCACGTGCCTTTAGACAATTTAGGATTGTTTGCGGTTATCTGGTTCTAAGCCCCGTATAACAGGCGCTTACGAGTACCCGTACAAAGGGTGGAGCATAGATAATCATTTTCAATATCATTTAATTAACTATAATGATCCGACTGATTACGCGGTGCTCACAATGACGGTGCCGCCCTACACTATGGAGACGATGAACATGAGTTATTCACTGCCATCACTGCCTTACGCATACGACGCACTCGAACCGCATTTCGACAAAGAAACGATGGAAATCCATCACTCTAAACACCACCAGGCTTACGTGAACAACGCGAACGCTGCACTGGAAAGCCTGCCAGAGCTGGCAAAACTTCCTGTTGAAGAGCTGATCGCAAACCTGGACAAAGTGCCTGCGGACAAGAAAGTTGCACTGCGTAACAACGCAGGTGGCCACGCTAACCACAGCCTGTTCTGGAAAGGCCTGAAAACCGGCACCACCCTGCAGGGCGAACTGAAATCTGCTATCGAACGCGATTTCGGCAGCGTTGACGCTTTCAAAGAAACTTTCGAGAAAGCAGCAACCACTCGTTTCGGTTCAGGCTGGGCATGGCTGGTTCTGAAAGACGGCAAACTGGCCGTTGTTTCTACCGCTAACCAGGACAGCCCGCTGATGGGCGAAGCTGTTTCAGGCGCATCCGGTTACCCGCTGCTGGGTCTGGACGTTTGGGAACACGCTTACTACCTGAAATATCAGAACAAACGCCCTGATTACATCAAAGCCTTCTGGGATGTTGTAAACTGGGACGAAGCAGCAAAACGTCTGGCTGAAGCGAAGTAATTTCGCTTTACCGCCCATAACGGGCACGATGTTTTCGCCAATGGCGGGTCACTGACCCGCCTTTTTTATGTCCATTTTCATGTACTCTTTATTGAGTAAAGACCTAAGCCTGATCACTGTTTTATTGCCAATTATTCATTTCCCCTCTGCCCTTATCCGATCCCGCTCGCATTAATCAAAAATACGCGCCGTTCCCTATAAAGTTTCTCTTAAGTCCACCGATAGGTTGTTCACAAAGGCGTCACAAAATCACTTATTAATTTTAAAGGGATGTTCGACGGAGAATGAACATGAGCAACGGAACAGGTCTTTCGCAGTGGATGAATAATCTCAAGGTCGGCACCAAACTGGGTCTGGGCTTCGGGCTGGTACTTCTGATCGCCGCGGCCATCACCGTGGCAGGGATGATCAAATTTAACGACATCAGCCAGCGCGCTGAAAAAGTCGATTTCAGCAACCAGATGAATGCGCTGTTAAACGAAGCCCGTCTCAGCCGCACGCTGTATCAGCTCAATTACGATCCCGCTTATCTCAAACAAAACCAGGACAAAATCAGCGCACTTTCGCAGCTGATTGCCCAGTCGAAAGACAAACTGGAGTGGGATGCAGCGAGTCTGGCAGAACTCAATCAGGTGCCGGTTAAAATCCACGAATATCAGCAGGCTCAAAACGCCTTTAAGCTGGCTGTCGATAAGAAGGATGCCGTTCGCGCGAGCTGGAACCTTTCCGAAACTGAAGCCGTGGTGACGCGTTTACAGGATCAGTTGCGCGTGGAAGATGCCGATCCTTCCATCCGTCTTTCTCTGGCTGAGGTGATTCAGAAACTGATCAGCGTGCGTTATAACGTGCGCGGCCTGTTGCTGAGCATTAACAAAGAATCCGAAGCCAAGCTGTTGCAGTCGATTGATGACACACAAGCGAATGCCAAAAAGCTGAATGCGCTGCTGTTACCGAATCAGCAGGCCACTCTCGCCCCGCTGATGAGCGCGCTGGCGACGTATAAAAGCCACGTTGTGGCGTATATGCCCGCCTATGAAGAAGAGCAGAAAAACTCCCAGCTGTTGTCGGTAAAAGCCACAGAAATGAATGCTCTGGTGGCGAAAATCTTCAAAAATGAACTGGAAAATACGCATCTGGATATCAGCCATGCGCAGATGATCATGATGGTGATTACACTGATTGTGATGCTGGCCGGCATCATCATTGCGTGGCGCATTACCCGCCAGATTGCCCAGCCGCTGCGCGATACCCTGAAAACTGCCGAAGCTATTGCGCAGGGTGATCTGACCGCCGCACATCCGACAACACGTCGTGACGAGCTGGGGATGCTGATGAACGCAGTCGCCGCGATGAGCCAGAATCTCAGCACCATGATTTATGAAATCCGCTCCGGCGTTTCGCAGGTGTCCCACGCCGCAGCTGAAATCGCTGCGGGGAATACCGATCTCTCCTCACGCACCGAGCAGCAGGCGGCGGCCGTTGAAGAAACCGCTGCCAGCATGGAAGAGTTGAGCGCGACGGTGAAACAGAATGCCGATAACGCCCATCACGCCAGCAAACTGGCCAGTGAAGCCTCAGGCACGGCAACGCTTGGCGGCAAGCAAGTTGGCGAAGTGGTGGATACCATGCAGCAGATTTCCGGCAGCTCAAAACGCATTGCCGAAATTACCTCGGTCATTAACGGCATCGCTTTCCAGACCAACATTCTGGCACTGAACGCCGCGGTTGAAGCTGCGCGTGCCGGTGAACAGGGACGCGGATTCTCCGTGGTGGCCTCTGAAGTCCGCACACTGGCGCAACGCAGCGCGCAGGCGGCAAAAGAGATTGAAGGGCTGATTGCCGAGTCGGTTGAACGCGTCAGTACCGGTGCCAGACTGGTGGAAAATACCGGGCGCACGATGCAGGACATCGTGAAATCCGTCTCGCATGTTCGCGATATTATGGGTGAAATTGCCTCCGCGTCTGACGAGCAAAGCCGGGGTATCGCGCAGATATCACAGGCGATTGTGGAGATGGACAGCACCACTCAGCAGAACGCCGCGCTGGTTGAGCAGTCGTCTGCTGCCGCTGATTCTCTTGAAGATCAGGCCGCAACGCTGACGCAGGCGGTTTCGGTATTCCGTCTCGCCGGGAACGGCAATATGCTGAACGCACCGGCGTCCGCCCCGCTTCGTCGCCCGACTCTCGCGCCGCCGGTACAAGGCAAAACCAGCCAGGAAAACTGGGAAACGTTCTGACCCCTCTTTACTGCGCGCAGTTCCCTGATTGCGCGCAGGTATTCCTTCTATTCCCGCTGCCCAATGCAGGTTATGCTGGTGTGAGTGACATTTCAGCAGCGGAGAGCTTATGCATTATCCCGACGTGTACATCGGTACCATCGAGCAATATCCCGATTTCTCACCCAGTGCGATTGCCAAACGTCAGGTCGATGGCGGCATCGCCTTAACGCCTTTCGGGCTGGAAGGCGATCAGCAGGCCGAAAAGTCATATCACGGTGGTGCTGACCGCGCGCTGTGCCATTTCCCCCGCGAGCATTACGCCTGGCTGCGCCAGCAGTTTCCCGAAGAAGAAGATCGTTTCCATCCGCCCGCTTTTGGCGAAAACCTTTCGACGCTCGGCATGACCGAAGATAACGTGTTTATCGGCGATATTTTCCGCTGGGGCGACACGCTGATTCAGGTCACGCAGCCTCGCGCACCCTGCTACAAGCTGAACCATTTTCTCGACTGCCAGAATCTGTCGCCACTGTTGCAGCAAAGCGGCCGCTGCGGTTGGTTATATCGCGTCGTGGGCACAGGAAAAACCAGTGGCGATCGTCCGCTGGAACTGCTGACGCGCAACAGTGAAGTCTCCGTCGCCGAAGCAATTTCTATCGCGTTTCATATGCCGTTCGATGAAGAACAGTACCGGCGTCTGATGTCTGCGGCAGGGATTTCAGCAAGCTGGAGTAAAACCATGCAAATGCGTCTGGTGAATCGCAAGATTGAGGATTTTGGGCGGAGATTGTTTGGGAAGTAAAAACACATCGGGTGTAGCTGGCGGGGTTTTTCTTTGCTCCTCCCCCTGCGAAGGGGGAGGAAAAGTTACATTAGAATTCTTTTTTCGCGAAACCGGTCACCGCTTTCAGGCCCATTTCACGGCCCAGTGCAGTCATCGGGTGAACCACCACGATACCGCGTACAGTTTTCTTCAGCGTGCCCATATCAGCCTGTTCTTTCTTGGTGATTTCACGGCTGAACAGCTTTTCCAGTTTCTGTGCTTCGGTGCTGAGTTTTTTCACACGCACTTCTTTCAGACGCGCGATCTCGGCAGCCAGCTTTTCTTTCTCTTCTTCGTGCTTGTCGATCAGTTCAGCATTACCTGCCTGAATAACGGTCGCATCTTTGTGATTCAGTGCATCCAGCATGTCGCTGAGACGCTTGATCTCGGCTTTTTCGACTTCTTTCATGATTTCAGATCCGTTCATGCCGCAGCGGGCACGATTGTAAATTGGGAATAATAACCGTCAGTGTATCAGGAAGTGCGCGATTCTTCAGCTTGCTCCTGCGTTTCTGCCAGCCCGGGCGGTAAACCACACATCTCACAGGCACGCTCGCCAATGCGGATCATCGCCGAAATATAACGGGTATCAAAAACATAACAGCACGACAACCGCAGGCCGTTACTGTAGCGACCGCTCGGCGAATACAGTTGTCCCGGCGTCATGCAGATTTTATCTTTCAGCAACTGGCGAAACAGCGTGACGCAATCAACGCCCGGAGGGAAATCGACCCAAATAACAAAGCCACCCGCCGGTTGTGTGGCACGCGTCCCCTGCGGGAAATGGCGGGCGATCAGCGCGCGCGCCTGTTCAACTTGTGACGCATAGCGCTTACGCAAAGCCCGCAGATGATGGTCATAACCGCCCGATTCCAGAAACACCGTCAGCGTTTGAGAAAGCAACGCGGATTCTGCCATCGATGACACCGCTTTCAGTTTATGCAGCTTATCGGCAAAGCGCCCGCCTTCTACCCAGCCAATGCGGAAATCGGGCGCCAGCGTTTTGGTAAAGCTGGTGCAAAACAGGATCCAGCCGTCACGATCAAAAGATTTCACCGCCGGAGACAGCGTCGCGCCAAACTGAATTTCAGCGTAAAGCCCGTCTTCTATCAGTGGAACCTGATGATCGTTCATCAGGCGCGCCAGCCTTTTCTTCGCTGCCAGCGGCATAGTGAAGCCGAGCGGATTTTGCGCCGTCGGCATGGCGATCACCGCATTCAGCCGTTTCTCGGTGAGCAGCATTTCCAGCACATCCAGGGATAAACCGGTTTGCGGATCAGTCGGGATTTCCACCGCTTTTAGCCCGAGGCTCGCCAGCATCGGCAGCAGATAAAAATAAGTCGGCGTTTCCAGCCCGACGCTGTCGCCCGGTTTGGTGGTGACGCGCAGCGCCAGCTGTAACGCTTCCATACAACCGTGCGTAATCGTGATGTCGGCCGGTTCTAAAATCATGCCGAGCGTCAGCGCACGGCGGGCGATTTGCTGGCGTAACGCCGGACTGCCCGGCGGCAACGCGTATTGCCCGATGAGATTTGGCTGACGGCGCAGCAAAGACGACATAATCCGTCCGAGCTTTCCGGTCGGATAAAAATCATTCGACTGCGGGCAGGCCAGCGACAGATTGGTATACGTCGGGTCGATTTGTGAGGCGAAAACTTTGTCGATCAAATCCAGCACTTCATCTGCCGGTTCTGCGGCGGGCGTCTGCGGTTGTTCATGCGGCTGATGGGTCAGCGCAGGCAATGCTGCACGGACATAAAATCCGGACTGCGGACGCGCCTCGATAAATCCGCGATCTTCCAGCCGCCGGTAAGCCGCCACCACGGTATTGATGCTGACTGACCAGGTTTGCGCGCTGCGCCGCACCGATGGCAAACGACTGCCGGGCGCCAGTGTGCCGCGACGAATGGCATCGGCCAGTTGTTCCGCCAGCTGGTTATATCGGGTGTCGCTGAAATCCGCAGTATCAGTCATGGTGTCAGTTCCGTGAAAAGTGATGGATACAGTTTTTCGTTACACAATCTGTAACCATGACAATAGCGTATTTCTGGTTCTGTTACCTTTCCTGTTCACTGTTTACTCTGGTTGTCTGGAAAACAGGGGATGCAGGAAAACTAAAATGATAGATACCGCTTTTGTCAGTTACGTCACCGTGATGTCAATTACGCCCGGCCCGAACAATCTTTTGCTGGCGGCTTCCGGGGTGAATTTCGGGCTGCGCCGCAGCGTGCCGATGATGCTGGGGATAACCCTCGGCTGCGTGGTGCAGTGCGCCCTGATGACGTCTATGCTGGCGATTTTACTCAGCTGGATGACGGTCGTGCGCCTGCCAATGGCGGCGATCGGTTGCGCGTATCTGTTCTGGCTGTCGTGGAAAATTTACCGTTCCGGCTCGCCGAAAGAAGGCGAAAAACAACAGCCGATGAATATGATTAATGGCGCGTTATTTCAGGCAGTGAATCCGAAAGCCTGGCTGATGGCGACCAATGTTGCGATTCTGTTTACCCCGCCGGATGGCAATATGCTGCATCACACGCTGCTGATTTGCCTCGGCTTTGCGCTGATCAATCTGCCGTGCATTCTGGTCTGGGTAGTGATGGGTGACAGGTTACGTCAGGCGTTACGTGTGGAATGGAAACTGAAGATGTTCAACACGATCATGGGCGGGATGATGGCGTTAACCGCGCTGTGGCTGCTGGTCGGCGAAGTGCGCCATGCGCTTAACTAAAACGAATCCCCAAAATAGTTCGGGTTGCAGAAAGGCGGCAAGTGATGGAGTCCCGATGAGCTTACTCAAGTAAGTGATTGGGGTAACTGAACGCAGCTAACGCATCTGCGGCTCGAAGTATGACGGGGATTTATTTCTGAACCGGAGAGAGCCTGGAAGGCTGCTGATTACTGATATGGGCGATCAGCCCGGTCACGGAAAGGACCATCGTGGAGCGGACGATTTGCTGGTAACGCTGACGTTGCATGGCGATCAGCGATTCGTCAGCTTCTCCCGGTTTCAGGAACGTCGGTGCCGGCGGCAGCTCCGTCACACAATGCAGTTCACCGAACGGGCCAAGAATTTCATCATCGGTAAAACGATACTCTTCGCCGTCGTAATTCAGCTCTTCACGCAGCGCCATCAGTAATTCCGCATCTTCATATTCATGACGGCTGATCACACCCAGCGCATAAATCAGTTTGAGACGCACCGACAAATCACCGAGCGGACCGGTGCCGGTCAGTAACGGTTCGACCGCATATTTCACCGCGTAATCGTCTTTGCGAAAAACCTGCACCACCAGAATATCCAGCGCTTCGGCCAGTAATTCCACGGCAGTCATCAAAAAACTGCGCACGGTTTTACCCGCATTGAGCTTTTCGAGTACACGGTTTTCAAACGCCTGAGCTTTTTCCATAGGGCTTACTTGCAGTAAAGTGCCGATGCTGACAGCGCCCCTGGCGTCATCCATGATGCGCGCATGTCGGACAGAAACATCCTGCCCGACAGGGCTTTCTTTGCCTGGTGTTGGCGAAATCAAAATAAACGCAGTATTAGTGCATCGATTCGTAGAGAGCGACGGCTTTCGCCACAACTTCGCCATCTTCTGGCAGACCTGAAATCTGGGCGAGGGCGGCTTTTGGCCCGACTTTCTCCAGCAATTCTACCAGTTCTTTAGCTTGCGGGTCTTGCTCGCTGCGGTAATGCATCGCGGCGGCAATCCCTCTGATCAGGTTGTCGTTTGGCAGGCGGTATTCCTGCGTGCCCAGCAACGGTTTAATCAGTCGATCGCCTGCGCTCAGTTTACGCAGTGGCTGACGGCCAACGCGCTCAACGTCGTCATGCAGGTACGGGTTTTCGAAACGGGTCAGAATTTTTTCGATGTAGGCAAAATGTTTTTCCGGGTCAAAACCGTAACGGCGGATCAGCACTTCACCGCTTTCTTCCATCGCACCACGAACCACCAGACGCACTTTCTCGTCGAGGATTGCATCACGGATTGTCGCGTGACCGGCTTGCTGACCGAGATACGCGGTGATTGCATGACCGGTGTTCAGGGTGAACAGTTTACGTTCGACGAACGCCATCAGATTATCGGTCAGCTCCATACCGGCGATGTGCGGCAATTCACCTTTGAACTGGGTTTTATCCACAATCCATTCGCTGAAGGTTTCCACGGTGACTTCCAGCGGATCGGTAGTACCGGCTGCCGCTGGCGGAACGATACGGTCTACGGCGGAATCGACAAAACCGATATGCGCTTCAACCCAGGCCTTTTCATCTTCCGGCAGCGCGTTGAATACGTGCTGTTTGAACTGGCTGGTCCCGCGCACCATGTTTTCACAGGCGATAATATTCAGCGGCTTTTCGTTGCCCTGCTGATGACGCAGAACCAGACCTTTAGCCACGTTTGGCGCGATTTTTTCCAGCACGGTCGGGCCGACGGCAGTGGTCACCAGATCAACTTCGGCGATCAGGTTAATGGCATCCTGACCGGCGCTGTTTACGGCATTCACATTACTGACAGGCTCAACGGTGGCCTGTTCACCGACAACGTGCACGTCGTAGCCTTTGCGGCTGTTCAGCGCATCCAGCAAGGCAGGACTGACATCGGCAAACGTCAGTTCAATCCCGGCATCAGCCAGTAATTTACCGATAAAACCGCGACCAATGTTACCTGCACCAAAATGTAATGCTTTCATATTTATTCCTTCAAATCGTGAGGAGCACCGGGCTCCGAATCAACAAGCGGGTCTCGCAAGACCCGCTTAGTAATTACTTTTCGATTAACTGCTCAGTATCAGCCGCGAAGAATAGTCAGTACTTCTTCAACGCTGGTGGTGTTCGCCAGACGCTCGATAACACCGTCTTCGTCCAGCGCCGTGGTCAGTTTGGTGATGACGTTGATGTGCTCATTATTGCGTGCTGCGATACCGACGACCAGACGTGCGCGGTCATCTTCATCATCGCCCCAGCGGATACCCGCCGGATACTGGCAGAACACGATACCGGTTTTCAGTACACGGTCTTTTGCTTCGATGGTGCCGTGTGGCACGGCGATGGATTCGCCCAGGTACGTCGAGGTCAGTTGCTCACGTGCCAGCATCGCGTCGACATATTCTGCCTGAACATACCCGCCTTTCACCAGTTGCTCACCCGCAAAACGAATCGCTTCTTCTTTCGTGCCAGCGCTCAGGCCGAGGAAGATATTGCTTTCGCTGATACGGAACAGGTTTTCGTTTTCATTGTCTGCCACGATGCTGTCGCCCAGCGTCGTCGTCACTTTCTCTTTGTACTGGCTGGCTTTGTTCACTTCCACCAGACGGGAAGTCAGGTCAGTGTACAGGCCGCTGTCGAGGAAGTTGGTCAGCGAAATGTGCTGCGCATGTGGCACCTGACGCATGGCGCGTTCAGTCAGGTCACGGTGCGTAATCACCAGATCCACATCATCAGGCAAATTGTTAATGGCGCTGTTGGTGACACTGATGTTGGTCAGTCCTGCATCCTGCACTTTTTTGCGCAGAACACCCGCACCCATTGCGCTGGAACCCATACCGGCGTCACAGGCTACAATAATTTTACGTACGGTAGACAGGTCGCCTGCTACGCCTGCAACAGCAGGTTTGCCGCCTTTAGACTGGGCTTTCATGTCCTGCATACGGCGTGTTGCTTCGTCCAGATCGTCGCCGTCTTTCGCTTTGGTGGTTTTCAGCAACAAAGCAGAGATAACGAAGGACACCGCAAAGGCTGCCACGATGGCCGCGATATTAGCGAAGTACGCACCTTTTGGCGTCATCGCCAGCACGGCCAGGATAGAACCCGGAGAAGCCGGAGACACCAGACCGCCGTTCAGCAGAGTCAGGGTAAACACGCCCGTCATACCGCCCAGAATGACCGCCAGTAACAGGCGCGGGTTCATCAGAACGTATGGGAAGTAAATTTCGTGGATACCACCCAGGAAATGGATGATTGCCGCGCCGCCAGCAGATTGCTTGGCGCTGCCACGACCGAAGAACATGTACGCCATCAGAACGCCCATACCCGGACCCGGGTTCGCTTCGATCAGGAAGAAGATTGATTTACCGGTTTCAGTCGCCTGCTGGATACCCAGCGGAGAGAAGATACCGTGGTTGATGGCATTGTTGAGGAACAGGATTTTCGCCGGTTCAACAAAGATAGAGGCCAGCGGCAACAGGTTATGAATAACCATGATGTGCACGCCTGCAGCCAGCACTTTAGACAGCGCTTCTACCAGCGGACCAATCGCCAGGAAGGCAAGGATCGCCAGCAGCATACCGATAATACCGGCAGAGAAGTTGTTAACCAGCATCTCGAAGCCGCTTTTGATTTTACCGTCAACCCAGCGGTCGAAACGCTTGATGCACCAGCCGCCCAGCGGACCTGCAATCATAGCGCCGAGGAACATTGGCATATCCGCACCAACGATAACACCCATAACGGTGATTGCACCGACCACACCACCGCGGTCACCACCGACCAGACGACCACCGGTATAACCGATGAGCAATGGCAGAAGATAGGTGATCATCGGGCCAACCAGCTTCGCTAATGTTTCATTAGGGATCCAGCCGGTAGGAATGAACAGAGCGGTAATGATACCCCAGGCGATAAACGCGCCGATGTTGGGCATTACCATGTTACTCAGGAAGCGACCAAAGTTTTGAACTTTGATCTTAACGTCTGGTGAAAACATAAAACGCACCCCTATTGATACGCGCTGACAATAGAGCGCGTGATATCAGTTAATTATCGGTGACGGTTATTTCGGTTTTTGTGCCACTGCTTTAAAAATCCGTCCGTCGAATTGCTGTCTGCGAGGCGGACTCTACCACGTGATTATAGGCCTCGCGTAGCCACCCGGCAGCCCGTGACGGAGATCACACGTATACGGCCATCACCCCCTCACTTTTGGTGATCATGATCACAAAAACACCCTGTAACCCGGCTACACTGATTATTATTTAAACGCAACACCGTCAAAAATGTGACTTGAATCATTATTTGTTAACGATTCTTTATCATTGAAACGTGATATTCATCACAAAGTATTTTTGGGCAGACGGGCTTATTTCGCTTAAAAAGCATTCAGACGTGTCACGGTAATGGAAAAGTGAGTTTACGGAGGAGAGGTTGAAATAAAATTACAGGCGGGGGGAATGCTGGGGCTACAAAAAAATGCAGCCCAAATGCACTATCAAAATCAGACTGGAGGTAATGTAATTTCTTTACCAATTTTGGTCGTTACATCTTTGACTATTTTCAGTTCAAAATCGGTATAGCTGTAAAGCTGTTGAGAATCGACATGATGTGACGTTCTGATGTCATAAGTGATCGACTTACCCTGCTGATTTTTTCTTGGTCGATTGTACCCGAAAAACTTAGCGTATCTCCTCGGTGCAGTACCCTCGAAATTATCGAAAACCACTTTAGAAATATCATCACCCGCTGGCTCGCCGTGGCTTATAGAATCTCCATGGAGATCTTCTGCTAAACTTTTTTCATAAGGCTCGATATACACCACTCGCTTAATCCCGGCGGCAATAATATGGCGCGCGCAATTATGGCAAGGATAGGTAGTACAATAAAGCGTCTTGCCTACCGTGCTCACTTGAGCAATTCTTGCCATAGTAGTTATGGCATCCATGATGGCAGCTCCAACTTGTCGTGACAGGCATGCAGAACGTAAGGCCGCAGTGCTGGCGTTAAACAGACCCGTTTCATCTCGTGTTGGTGTAAGGTTTTTTGCGCCATGTATCAGATTAACGAACCTTTGGACGGCATTTTCTATGCGGATATCACTGATATTTTTGATAAAATAATCCGAGCATTGCAATGTTTCTTCTACTTGCTGCCCATACTTAATAGGTGAACGTCGATCCCTTTCGACAAGCTTGTCTATATCGTCCTTGCTGATCCCATCTCGTCTAAGGTTACTTTTTCTTTCTTTTAATGTTCGAAGTACACCAAGCAGGTAGAAATTATTACGATACACCTCTCTCAGTAATTCAATTTCAGAAGGGTGTTTAAATTGATCGATAATATAAGCAACTTTACTGGTTGTTTTTCCATTAGCCCCTCTGCCTGACGTAGTCCCAGTAACTTATTATGCAGCGAACTGATATTACGAATAGCCATTTGAGCGGCAATCATCGTCCCATGCTCTTTTCGCAGGGCATCTCCCAGATCCTGAAGTTGCACGTAATGTTCATAGCCTTTCAGTGAAATTAATTCACTCGCAATATCATGGGGTTTCGTATTCGCCATTAATGAACTGAGCCTGATATGCTCAACATGATATGACCCAGCAGTAAGTTGTTCGCTCAGCTTTTCTTTTAGTGTGTTAACACCTGAGCCGCTGGCACCACATAATCCAATAATTAATTCCTGGGAACGGTGTCGTTGCAAAGCATCAATACTGTCATGTTCAGTAGAGCGGTTTAATTTTTCAATCGGAATGATTTTTTGTGCAGGAACAGTCATAAAAACTCCAATGACTGGACAGACAAGGCCGGGTTACCAGTCGAGTTTAGCGGCAGCTTCCTGTACTCGCGCTTTGGCTTTCTCATACTCGGCAAACTCTTGCCAGGCTGAAAGATCAATCACTTTATGTAAACCTGTCGCTTCTTTTACGCTTGGGTTTTCACGACGCTCGTTTTTTTTCAACGCAGCATAATCAGCGAATTGAACAATCATAAACTATCCATGTAATAAGTGAGAATTTGAGGAACTCTGATGTCAGACCTAAATAATCAGAGATTGCTTCACTGGAATAAATATCCATGAAGAAAGGAAGGTTACCACGTCAAAACCCACGAAGTGAGTAAAAATTTACCCAGTTTCAGCCGTTACATTCAATACTGAGAAGTGCTTTCCAAACTATACTTGAGAAGAAAATCCGACAGCATTGGCTGCCGGATTGAACCCCGAATTACTTCCCGCCCTGCGCCTTCACAATGGCTGCCTGCAAATCTTCGGCAGACACGGCGCCCGGCAGCACGGTGGTGTTTTCAGCGGTCGCGCCGCTGGTTGGCATCACCACGAAACCTGGCGTGCCGCTGAAGCCCAGCGTACGTGCCAGTTCATCGTTCGATGCGATGGCTTCGTGCGTTGCTTTACGCTGTGCGTCGGTCGGTGCTGTGGCTTTGGCGGCTTTCACTGCGCCCGCGATGTCGGCATCGGTCAGTTTACCTTCGTCGTGGCCGGAGCGGTAAATGCTGTTGTGGTAATCAAAGTACGCCTGAGCGCCTTTTTCTTTCCATATAGCCATACCGGTTTCAGCGGCAGTGATGGACGCTTTCCAGCGGTCACCGAAGATTGGCCATTCTTTAAAGACGAAACGCACGTTCGGATTGGCTTTCACTGTCTGCTCAACCAGCGGCGCCATGTGGCTGCAATACAGGCACTGGTAATCGAAGAATTCCACGAATGCCACTTTGGCATCTTTCGGGCCGTAGCTTGGGGTCGCCGGGTCATTCACCAGCGCTTTGGCGTTTGCCAGCACTGCACTCAGGGTTTGCTGTTGTTGCTGATCAGCCTGCTGTGCCTGCAATTTCTGGCTGACCTGCACCAGAATTTCCGGATGCTGCAACATGTAATCCGCCGCAATTTTACCAATGGCTTCCTGCTGCGCCGGGGTGAAATCTGCGGTTGCGCTGTCGGCAGCAAAAGCCAGCGTCGGCGCCAGCACCAGAGAAGCCAACAGAGTCATCGTCTGACGTTTCATCAAAAATCCTTAAAGTGAAATACGGGGAAAATCGGACAGTTGCCTTCAAAAGTAGAGGAATTTGGCCGGATTTGCAGGCTAAAAATTGTCATTTTTTATAAATATAAGGGCAGGAACGATGGAAATAAAAAAGCCACGTACGCGATGACGTGGCTTGTTTGAAAACGATGCTCTGGCTTAGTTGCTGAAATCGCCCTGGGCGACTTTCTGCGCCTGAAGCAATGTCTGCTGTTTACCAACCAGATTGGACATCATGGTGTTGTACTGTGTTGCCTGCTGCTGCGTCGGGAACTGTACGCCACCATTGGCAAACGCGACCTGAGGGCCCTGTTGTTGCAGATAATCACCGACAGAGACGATATCCTGCGTGAAGCTTTGCAGCGCTGGCACCAGAGGCGTCAGCACGTTCGCTGGCTGGGTGACAACCGTGTTGTACACCTGGCCGTAAACCGCTTTCAGATCATCCGGTTGTTTCAGTGCAGCCATCGCTGTATCGGCTTTCACTTTTGAATCACGCAACTGTGCATTCAGCATACTCAGCGTGCTGGCTGCCTGTTGCAATGCGCTGCGCTGGGTCATGTAATCCTGCGGAGTACGCACCTGACCAATCGCGCTGACCACCGGTACCAGGCTGCCATCTACGGCGCCTTTCATCTGGCGGGAGAATGACAGGATAATGCCGTAGTCGTTCGCGTAATTACCAAAACGTTGTTTCTGATCTTCACTCAGCGAAGGCAAATTTTGCCCGCTGCGCATGACGGTATTTTGCAAATAATCGATAAAGGCTTTGCGTTGTTCCGGTTCTTTATCGCCACAGGCAGTGAGCTGGAAAACGACCAGCAATGCGATAAACGGCGCCAGCCAGCGAGAAAATACACCGCTTCTGATCCCTACAGCCATGAGTCCTGACTCCTGATTTCAATGTTCTTCTTCCGGCCAGTTCCCTGCCGATGCTGTGCATTCCATGCGGGTTATAGGATAGAACAATTGGGGGGAGAACGCTTTTTAAAAAAGCGTAGAAATTGGCATCCGATAAGGTGCCTTGCTCCTCCCCCTGCGAAGGGGGAGGCCGGGAGGGGGTATTAAAGACAAAACAAGGGTCAACGCATACTTCAACTTTTTGATGTTGCTGTAATACCCCACCCCAACCCTCCCCTTCGCAGGGGAGGGCGCAAAAGCTAAATTTACTGAAGCAGCGAAATATCCGCGACTTGCAGGAACAGCTCCCGCAGTTTGGACAGCAGCGTCAGACGGTTGATACGCACCGCTTCGTTCTCATCCATTACCATCACGGTATCAAAGAACGTATCGACGGTTTCGCGCAGCGCAGCCAGTTCCACCAGCGCTTCTTTATACTCACCGGCCGCAAACAGCGGTTCCAGTTTGTCGCGCAGAACCACCAGATGCGTCGCCAGTTTCAGCTCAGCAGGTTCTTTCAGCACGGATGCGTGAACGTGATCCAGCAGAACGTCTGTGGATTTCGCCAGAATGTTGGACACACGCTTGTTGGCCGCAGCCAGCGTTGCCGCTTCATCGAGCGTACGGAAGTAGCTCACCGCTTTCACGCGCGCATCGAAATCTGCCGGTTTGGTCGGACGACGTGCCAGCACAGCCTGAATAGTATCGACCGCGTGACCTTCTTCCTGATACCACGCGCGGAAACGACCGAGCATGAAATCAACCACTTCATCGACAACCTTGGCGTTAGTCAGCTTGTCGCCGTACAGGCGCACTGCTTCTTCGGTCAGGGTTTGCAGATCAAGCGGCAGGTTTTTCTCAACGATGATACGCAGAACACCGAGCGCGGCACGACGCAATGCGAACGGGTCTTTATCGCCTTTCGGATGCTGACCGATGCCGAAAATACCGGCCAGGGTGTCCATCTTGTCAGCGATTGCCAGCGCGCACGCTACCAGCGATGCCGGTAACTCGTCGCCCGCAAAGCGTGGCTGATACTGTTCGTTCAGTGCAACCGCGACTTCTTCCTGCTCGCCGTCGTGACGCGCATAGTGCATGCCCATCACGCCCTGCGTGTCGGTGAATTCGAAGACCATGTTGGTCATCAGGTCACATTTTGACAGCAGACCGGCGCGTTTTGCGTTCTCAACGTTGGCACCGATTTTCTCAGCGATCCAGCCTGACAGCGCCTGAATACGGTCGGTTTTGTCGCGCAGCGTACCCAGCTGTTTCTGGAACAACACGGTTTCCAGACGCGGCAGGTTATCTTCGAGACGTTTTTTGCGGTCGGTATTGAAGAAGAATTCGGCATCGGCCAGACGCGGACGCACCACTTTTTCGTTACCGG
Organism: Rahnella sp. ATs2; assembly: GCF_051851855.1. NCBI lineage: Bacteria > Pseudomonadati > Pseudomonadota > Gammaproteobacteria > Enterobacterales > Yersiniaceae > Rahnella > Rahnella sp. ATs2. Next base: position 67,777 of record NZ_JBLYPL010000015.1, read on the forward strand.
AAATGATTTGCTGCGGATCTTTCGACTCGATGTTAGCCACGAAGATAAAGTTCGGCAGAAGTTTGCCCGCAGCGTCGTACACCGGGAAATACTTCTGGTCGCCTTTCATGGTGTAAACCAGCGCTTCAGCCGGAACCGCCAGGAATTTCTCTTCGAATTTCGCGGTCAGCACCACCGGCCATTCGACCAGAGACGCCACTTCTTCCAGCAGGCTTTCGCTCAGATCAGCGATGCCGCCAATCTCTTTCGCCGCTTTCTCCGCATCCTGTTTGATCAGCGCTTTACGCTGTTCGTAATCCGCAATGACTTTGCCGCGTTCCAGCAAAATCTGTGGATACTGATCGGCGTTGTCGAGGGTGAATTCAGGCTCACCCATGAAGCGGTGACCGCGAACCGTGCGGGCAGAATCGATACCGAGGATTTTCGCCGGGATCAGCTCATCGCCTAACAGCAGCGTGACGGTGTGAACCGGACGCACAAACTGCACGTCGGAATCGCCCCAGCGCATCAGTTTAGGGATTGGCAGTTTAGACAGTGAAGTGGCGATCATCGCCGGCAGCAGTTGTTGCGCGCTTTCGCCTTTGACGTGCGCACGGTAAACCAGCCATTCACCTTTGTCGGTGACCAGACGATCGGCCTGATCAACGGTGATACCGCAACCGCGAGCCCAGCCTTCAGCGGCTTTGCTTGGTTTGCCTTCAGCATCGAATGCCTGCGCGACAGCCGGGCCGCGTTTTTCAACTTCGCGGTCAGCCTGAGATTCATGCAGACCGGAGACTTTCAGCGCCAGACGGCGCGGAGCTGCAAACCATTTTACGTCGCCGTGTGGCAGGTTCGCCGCATCCAGCTCCGCAGTCAGGTTAGCTGCAAAAGATTCAGCAAGGCTGCGCAGAGCCTTCGGTGGCAGTTCTTCCGTGCCGATTTCCACCAGAAATGTTTTTTCAGTCATTGACTTATCTCACTTCTCGTTCTTTTTGCACATCGGGAAGCCCAGCACTTCGCGGGAAGCGTAATACGCCTCAGCTACCGCTTTAGTCAGGGTACGGATGCGCAGAATGTAGCGCTGACGTTCAGTCACAGAAATCGCTTTACGCGCGTCGAGCAGGTTGAAGCAATGGGCCGCTTTCAGGATGCGCTCGTACGCCGGCAGTGCCAGTGGCTTTTCGAGTGCCAGCAGGGTTTGCGCTTCTTTCTCGTGCTGTTCAAAACAGGTGAACAGGAAATCGACGTCGGCGTATTCAAAGTTATACGTCGATTGCTCCACTTCGTTCTGATGGAACACGTCGCCGTAGGTGGTTTTACCCAGCGGACCGTTGCTCCAGACCAGATCGTAAACGCTGTCCACGCCCTGGATGTACATCGCCAGACGTTCCAGACCGTAAGTGATTTCGCCGGTTACCGGTTTACATTCCAGGCCGCCGACCTGCTGGAAGTAAGTGAACTGCGTCACTTCCATGCCGTTCAGCCACACTTCCCAGCCAAGACCCCAGGCGCCGAGCGTTGGGTTTTCCCAGTTGTCTTCAACGAAGCGGATGTCGTGGATCAGCGGGTCAAGACCCAGCTCTTTCAGCGAGCCGAGGTACAGCTCCTGAATGTTTTCCGGTGAAGGTTTGATCATCACCTGGAACTGATAATAGTGCTGCAGACGGTTCGGGTTTTCGCCGTAGCGGCCGTCGGTCGGACGGCGTGATGGCTGAACATACGCTGCCGCAAAAGGCTCAGGGCCGAGTGCGCGCAGGCTGGTCATCGGGTGCGAGGTGCCCGCGCCGACTTCCATATCCAGCGGTTGAACAATGGTGCAGCCCTGCTGCGCCCAATAATCTTGCAGTGTCAGGATCAGGCCCTGAAATGTCTTGGTATCAAACTTTTGCATGTTGGATTCGCACGCGAGAAAGTGGGTGTAAAGAGAGTGCGACAGTATACCCGCTGCACGGAAGATAATCAGCCAGAATCAGGCAGCAGAGAGATTCGGAAAGGTATTGTTTAGTTTTCAGCGATCTGCTGGCGCAGTAAAAAGGGGCTGAACGCCCCTTTATCCCTTAAAACCGCGCACTGATCCCCGCGTTATAGGAAGTTTGCTCGCCGGAATCCAGCCCGGTGGTTTGAGAAATAGCCGCAAATGCTGAAATGCTGTGGGTGATTTGCACGTTTAAGCCTGCGGTCATATCAACCCAGTCGTCATCCTGCTCGCCGGTAGTGCGGCTGAACCGCGTGCGGGTGGATTTGATCGCGCCAGTGGTGGTGTAGGTTTTATCCCCAAACTGCCGGTCATACGTTACCTGCGCGTACGGATTGACGATGCCGAGTTCGGCATTGACACGCCAGCCCAGTGCGCCGATTTGTGAATGGGAAGTCTGATCGCCAAAGCGCATTGAGGTGCTGTTATTCCCCTTCTCGCTGTAACCGTCAACACTGCTGTAATCCCAGCTGTATTGCGCCACCGGCCCGGTTTTCAGCACCGGCAGCACCGGGAAATCCCAGCCTGCGGTGACGCGTCCGCCGATCTGTTTGCCGTCGGTATCACCACGTTCGGTACGGGTGGTTGGCCCGAGGGTGATGCGACGTTTGATGTCGTCATAATTGAGCGAACCATAATGCACATCGCCGTTGATCCAGCCATTTTCGGCGATTTTAATGCCCGTGAATGCGGTCGCCATCCAGCCGCGCGTGCGGTAGCTGTAATGATCGGTCGGATCGTCTTTATCATCGGAACCGGAAAGCATCAGCCCCATCATCCAGCGATCGGTCATCTGATAATCCATGCCGATATTCAGCGAGTTAGATGTCAGGTCGCCATCGCCCAGCCCCATCGACGGGCTGAATTTGCTGTCCGCACTTTGTCCGGCGTAGCCGCCAAACATGCCGAAAGTTCCGGCGTCATTATCCTGCGTGCGCAGCTGCTGATAACGGCTGTCGAGCAATCCCTGCGTATTCCTCGCCAGCGCCAGTGACCCCTGACTCAGCGCCGAGGCTTCCAGCGGGCCGTCGATCACCGACTGCATATACTGGGCAATCAGCGCGTGCGCCTGAGGTGTCGGGTGGAAATGGTCAGAAAACAGGAAAGCTTTACTGGTGTCGAAGCCCGGCAGGTTCGAGGTACATTCCGACGCGGATGTCCCGACCGGACAGGCGGTACCGGCAGTATTGGCGAAACCGTATAACGCCGGATCGGCCACCACTTCGTTGAACAGCCCGTTGATATCCACACGCGCAATATTGCCACCGGTTTTCGCCAGCGCGATATCTTCGGTGGTGTTGTAGGTGTCAGTCAGACCGCCAGCCACGTCTTTCAGCGCGTCATAAGCCGCTGCCAGCCCTTTGGCGATCACGTCCTGCACCAGCGGAATACCGGAGCCTTCCGCTGCAGCGGCCGCCAGTGCATTGTGAATGGCTTCGGTGCGGGCATCGGCATTCGGCGTATTTTGTGCATTGAGATACTGATATGCCGCTTCCAGCGCCTGTTGCTGCACTGGCAGTAATCCGACCTGTATCACGCCTTCCATCAGCACCGGCGTCAGGCCGATATTGGGCACCGTTGGCACCACGACGGTTCCGGCACCGGCTTTCAGTAAATCGTTCACCTGGGACGCCGCCTGCGTCGCGCTGTTGGTGGCAATTTCCACCGCCGTGATCGGGTTCAGGCTCAGCGCCGCAGCGGCCAGATCGTTACCGCCAATCCAGTGAGTATACAGCCCGTTCGGGTCGGCTTTGCCGCCGGTCGAGGCCAGATAGCTTTTGACCTGATCCTGCGTGGTGTAGTCAGAATCCAGCCCCGGTACCGCGACGCCGCCGCCTTCGGCATAGTTCAGGCCACCTTTTGAGGATGGCGTTAACGTTGTGCCGATGTTGTTCGCCAGGATTTCGTCATAGAGCTGATGTGAGCTGCTGTCGAAGGTCCAGCGGCCAATATTGCCGGTATCACTCAGGCTGTCGCCGAAAACATAAAGCTGGTCAAAAGCCTGCGCCGGAACCTGTAATCCCAGGCACAGTGCCACCGCGAATGCCCCTTTCGTCAGCCGTAATCTGGACGTCTTTTTGCCGCTCATAAGTGTGATATCCCTAAAAGATCGGTGTCGCAACGCTATGAATAAATGTAAGGATTGCGTAATAAGTGGCTTTAAATATTGTTCAGATCCGACCAGCGTCAAGGCAGAGGTTCAGAAATTGCGACGTTGCAGAGTTATCCGAGAAGCCACACACTGACGCCACGCATGTCAGCCTCTTATAAGGACAACAGAATGGCGACCACCCGATGCAGCTGGGTTTCAAAAGAGCCGGTTTATCTCGAATACCACGATAAAGAATGGGGCGTTCCGGTTAAGGATGGCCGCGAACTGTTTGAAATGCTGTGCCTCGAAGGCCAGCAGGCGGGGCTTTCCTGGATCACCGTGCTGAGAAAGCGTGAGAATTATCGTCAGAACTTCCATAATTTTGACCCCAAACGTATCGCGAAAATGACCGATGACGATGTGGAACGTCTGGTGCTCGACGCGGGTATTATTCGTCACCGTGGCAAAATCAAAGCCATTATCGGCAACGCACAGGCGTATCTGGCGATGCAGGCCAGCGGTGAGGACTTCTCAGAATTCATCTGGGATTTTGTCGGCGGTCAACCGGTCATCAATAATCCCCCCGGTCCCGAAGGCGTTCCGGCGAAAACGGCGGTGTCAGATGCCATGTCCAAAGCGCTGAAAAATAAAGGTTTTAAATTCATCGGCTCCACGATTTGTTATGCCTTTATGCAGGCCGCCGGGCTGGTGAACGATCATCAGTCATATTGCTTCTGCCATCCCGCGAATCAGCCATCATGATCCGCGCTGCGCAGCCCGGCGATACCGAAACCATTCTGATGCTGTGGCTGCGCAGCTCATTACTTTCCCATCCTTTTATTGCCGATTCTTACTGGATTGAAAGCCTGCAAATGGTCAGGGAAGAGTTTCTGCCCAAAGCGCGCGTCTGGGTGGATTGTGATGTGAATGATGTGATTTGCGGATTTATCGGCGTGCTCAATCAGCAGTTTATCGGTGCACTATTTGTCGAAGAATCCCATTACGGCGACGGCACCGCACAACGGCTGATGGGCGCCGCTAAAGAGGAATATCCGGTGCTGCTGCTGGAGGTCTATCAGCAAAATCACCGCGCTGTCGCGTTCTATCACAAAGAAAAGTTTGAAATCTCCGCCCGCACCCGCCATCCCGGCACTGACTTACCGACCTATATCCTGCGCTGGTTCCAGCCCCTTTCTGAATAAGTTCCTGAAACCGGTAAAAATACAAAAAGGGATATCCGGAATTCTCCTACTGCTTAACACCGCGAAATTGCGCATAAAGAGCGCCAGAACGCCGCAGGACTGATGTCCTCCCGTTGCATTTGTTTATGTTTTGACACCTTTTTCTGTGCAACTTGTCGGAAATCAGGCAGTCATAATGCAGCGGTGAAGTTCTGAATAATAAACATCCTGAAGGAAATAAGATGAGCAAAAGATTAGTTGTGGTTGCGGGCGTACTTTGCGCCACCCTGGGCCTGTCGGCCTGTACCACTAACCCTTACACCGGCGAATCAGAAGCAGGGAAATCCGGCATTGGCGCAGGTCTTGGGGCCGCGCTCGGCGCAGGCGTCGGTATGCTGTCTTCTTCTAAACACGACCGCGGCAAAGGCGCGTTGATCGGTGCCGCAGCCGGTGCCGCGCTGGGTGGCGGTGCAGGTTATTACATGGATGTGCAGGAATCTAAACTGCGCGACAAAATGAAAGGCACCGGCGTCAGCGTGACCCGTCAGGGCGATAACATCGTGCTGAACATGCCAAATAACGTGACCTTCGATACCAACAGCAGCACGCTGAAACCCGCTGGCGCTAACACGCTGACCGGCGTGGCGATGGTACTGAAAGAGTATCCGAAAACCGCCGTCAACGTCGTCGGTTACACCGACAGCACCGGCACCCGTGCGCTCAACATGAAGCTGTCGCAGCAACGTGCTGACGGCGTGGGCAGCGCGCTGATCACGCAAGGTGTTGAAGGCAGCCGTGTCCATACCACTGGCGCTGGCCCGGACAATCCGATCGCCAGCAACAGCACCGAAGCGGGCAAAGCGCAGAACCGTCGCGTCGAGATCACCCTCAGTCCGTTGCAGTAAATTTCGTCATCCCCCTGATAAAAACGGAGCCACCCGGCTCCGTTTTCGCGTTTGTGATATTCTCCCGCCACGTGCCTTTCCACCTGTGTAACGGATGTGAGTATGTCTCTGAAAGCCATTGCGAAAGATCTCGGTCTCTCTGTCACCACCGTCAGCCGTGCGCTGAACGGGTACGATGACGTTTCAGCGGACACCAAAGCACGCGTTCAGGCGGCGGCAGATTTGCGTGGCTACCGGCCCAACACCCTCGCCCGCCGGTTGAAAATGGGTAAAATCGACGCCGTTGGCCTCATTATCCCCTTCACGTCTCATCCGTTAAGCAATTCCGCGTTTATCGAAATGGTCGGCTGTATCACCCGCGAACTGGCAAAATATGAAATCGATTTACTGCTGGTGCCGGATGAACTGGGCACCTTTTCGTGGCGCAGACTCATCGAAAGTAAACGCGTCGATGCCATGCTGGTGGCGCATACGCTGGATAACGATCCGCGACTGCTGGATTTGCAGCAGCGTAATTTTCCGTTTCTGGCGCTCGGGCGCAGCGGATGTCTGACGCAGGATTACGCCTGGTTTGATTTCGATAACCGGGCCGGTATGCAGATGGCGGTCGATCATCTCGCCGCGCTCGGGCATCAGCGCATCGCGTTTCTCGGCGAAAATAACCAGCAATCGTTTATTGGTCAGCGCTATCAGGGTTATCTCGACGGATTGCAGTCAAACGCCCTGCCACATCATCCTGATTACGTGCATAAAATCAGCCCGAGCCGCCGCGCCGGTTATCAGACTACGCAGGCGCTGCTGGCCTTACCGGTGCCACCGACGGCGATCGTCTGCGACTGTAATATGCATGGCGAAGGCGCTGCGCTGGCGTTGCATGAAGCCGGTTTACTGCTCAGCGGCGCTGTTTCCCTGATAATCTTTGACGGATTGCCGTGCGACAGCGTGCCCGATGTGGCTGTGACCGCTGTCCGTCAGGGCACGCGTGAAGCGGTCGGGCTGCAAATCGCCACCATGACCATGGCGCTGATCCGCAACGAACCGCTGAAAAATTTGCAGGTTCTCTGGCAACCGGAATTGCAGGCGGGCGTCACCGTCCATCCACCACGCTGATATTTCCCCCTAAGATTATTTTTCCACCCTATATCACAGTTTTTAACCTTCACATTTCCCATCCGAAACGTTTCGGATCAATAGTTACTCCACCTGATCGCGTCTTATCAGCGCAAATCTTTCTCTGGAGCAGTGACTATATGGAAAACCAGATTGTTCATTTAACCGGCGGGCATACCAGCCTGATCGTCCGTTGCACGCCTTACGCCGAAATTCTTTACTGGGGAAACCGCCTCAGTCAGTTTTCCGCAGATGACATCATTTCGCTGAGCCGCGCCGTGCCCAATGGCCGGATTGATGTGGAAGCGCCGGTGAATGTCAGCGCGGATTCCGGACGCGGTTCTTTCGGCACACCGGGGATGGAAGGCCATCGCGACGGGCTGGACTGGTCGCCGGTGTTCAATACCACACAGGTAAAGCACGACGGGAATCAGCTCACCATCACCACCGAAGACGCGATCGCCGATCTGCAATTTCGCAGCGAATTGCGCCTTGATGAAAGCGGTGTTTTGCAGACGCGTAATGCGCTGACCAATCTCAAGCCTGGCACCTATCAGGTGACGCGGCTGGCTGTGACGCTGCCGCTGCCGGAGCGCGCCGCCGAGGTAATGGCGTTTCATGGCCGCTGGATCAAAGAGTTCCAGCCACACCGCACGCAGCTGGATCACGGCGGCATCATTCAGGAAAACCGGCGCGGTAAAACGTCTTCCGAATATTTCCCGGCGATGATGATCGGTCATCCGGGTTTCAGCGAAGAACAGGGCGAAGTCTGGGGGATTCATCTGGGCTGGAGCGGCAACCATCGTCTGCGCGCTGACATCAAAATCGACGGCCGGCGTCTGGTGCAGGCCGAAGCGTTGTATTTCCCGGGCGAACAACGGCTTGAACAAGGTGAAACGCTGGAAACGCCGTGGCTGTACGCCAGCTATTCCGCCTGCGGCCTGAACCGCATGAGTCAGCAATTCCACCGCTTTGTGCGCGAACAGATTTTGCGCTTCCCGGCTGAGAAACCGCGTCCGGTGCATCTCAACACCTGGGAAGGGATTTATTTCGATCACGATCCAGACTACATCATGCAGATGGCGACTGAGTCCGCCGCGTTAGGCGTGGAACGCTTCATTATCGACGACGGCTGGTTCCGTGGCCGCGACCACGACCGCGCCGCGCTGGGTGACTGGTATCTCGATGAGAAGAAATACCCGCACGGCCTGAAACCGGTGATCGACCACGTCAAAAATCTCGGCATGGAATTTGGTATCTGGGTCGAGCCGGAAATGATTAACCCGGATTCAGATTTATATCGCGCCCATCCCGACTGGCTGCTGGCATTGCCCGGTTATCAGCAACCTAGCGGGCGTCATCAGTTCGTGCTCGACCTGAATAATCCGCAGGTCTTTGATTATCTTGTGGAACGCATGAGCTGGCTGCTCGGCGAGCACGATGTGGATTACGTGAAATGGGACATGAACCGCGAAATCGTTCAGCCCGGTCACGAAGGTCGCGCGGCGCTGACGGCGCAAACGCATGAGTTTTACCGTCTGCTGGATGTGCTGGGCGAACGCTTCCCGCACATCGAGTTTGAATCCTGCGCGTCCGGCGGTGGCCGTATTGATTTCGAGGTGCTTAAACGCAGCCATCGTTTCTGGACATCTGACAATAACGACGCGCTGGAGCGACAGAAAATTCAGCGCGGCATGAGCTATTTCTTCCCGCCGGAAGTGATGGGATCGCACATCGGCAACAAGCTGTGCCATGCCACGTCACGCCAGCACAGCATTGAATTCCGCGGCCTGACCGCGTTGTTCGGTCACATGGGCATTGAGCTGGATCCGGTGAAAGAAGGCGAGGCGGAGCGCGCCGGTTTTGCGAAATACACCCGGCTGCATCAGCAGTTGCGCCCGTTATTACACAGCGGCGATGTGTACCGCGTGGATACGCATGACGAGACGGTGCTGATTAACGGCGTGGTCAGTAAAAACGCCGGCAGCGCAGTATTTCTGATCAGCCAGCTGGCGATGCCGACCTGGTCATTGCCCGGATCGTTACGGGTGCCGGGGCTGAAACCTGAAGCGCGTTATCGCGTGACGGTGCTGGACGAACCGCCGTTGCTGAAAGGCGGCGGCAGCGGTCACACCATGCGCGTGCAACCGGCCTGGCTGCATGAATCGCCGGTGCTGAGCGGTGAATGGCTGGCGAATGCCGGGCTGGCGTTGCCGGTGCTGGATCCGGAAAGCGCCCTGCTTCTGGGCTTCGAAGAAATCAGATAACAACAAAAAACGCCGGTGCGACAGTGCCGGTTTTCATGGTTTCGGCAAGGAAATCACTATGAACCCTACACAAACTTCCGATCGTTGCTTCTATAAAAACAATACTAACTTCTGGATATTTGGCAGCTATTTCTTCCTCTACTTCTTCATTATGGCGACCTGTTATCCGTTTTTACCAATCTGGCTTTCTGACGTGATCGGCCTGAGCAAAACGGAAACTGGCATCGTGTTTTCCAGCATGTCGCTGTTCGCTATTCTGTTTCAGCCGGTTTTCGGCATCATTTCTGACAAGCTCGGCCTGAAGAAACATCTTCTGTGGGTCATCGCCGTGCTGCTGTTCCTGTTTGCGCCGTTCTTTATTTACGTCTTCGCACCGTTGTTAAAACTCAATATTGTGCTCGGGGCCATTCTCGGCGGCGCCTACATCGGTTTCGTGTTCGCGGGTGGTTCGGGCGCGACTGAGGCGTATATCGAAAGGGTCAGCCGCAACAGCTCATTTGAATACGGCAAGGCGCGGATGTTCGGTTGTTTCGGCTGGGGAATTTGCGCCTCGACGGCGGGCGTGCTGTTTAACATCAATCCGGACATTGTGTTCTGGATGGGTTCCGGCGCGGCGATCATTTTGATGATTTTGCTGCTGATTGCCCGCCCGCAGGAAAACAAAAACGCGCAGGTGCTGGATAAACTCGGAGCCAATCAGCCGCAATTCTCGCTCAAAACGGCGGCGTTGTTACTGAAAGATCGCAAACTGTGGATGCTGATTTTGTACGTGATTGGCGTGGCCTGTGTATATGACGTGTTTGACCAGCAGTTCGCGACGTTCTTCAAAACCTTCTTTGCTTCTCCGCAACAGGGCACGGAAATGTTCGGCTACGTCACCACCGCCGGTGAGTTGTGTAACGCGCTGATTATGTTCTGTTCTCCGTGGATTATTAACCGCATCGGCGCAAAAAATACGTTGCTGCTGGCGGGTACGATTATGTCGATCCGCATTGTCGGTTCCTCATTTGCGACCACGGCCATCGAAGTGATCCTGCTGAAAATGCTGCACGCGCTGGAAGTGCCGTTCCTGCTGGTCGGTGTGTTCAAATACATCACGCAGATTTTTGATGTCCGGTTCTCGGCGACCATTTATCTGATCGGGTTTAACTTTGCCAAACAGCTGGCAGCGATTTTCCTTTCCGCCTTCGCCGGTAACCTGTACGACCGCATCGGGTTCAGCGATACCTACCTGATCCTCGGCGGTATTGCCTTTGGCGTGACGATCATTTCGGCCTTTACGCTGAGCAGCAGACCGAAGCCCGGAGCGGTTTCCGGCGTCCAGACGGCAGAAGGATTGCGCTAACTTACGGGATGCAGCCTTTCAGCACTCTGTGCTAGTCTCCGTGGGACAAGCATGAGGGGAGAAAGGCTGTGAGTAAAAAAGAGGAACCGGGCGCGGCGGTTCGGGCCACGATACGTGACGTCGCCAGCGCCGCTAAAACGGGTAAAACCAGCGTTTCACGTTATCTCAACGGTGAACAACACCTGCTGTCCGATTCGCTGAAAGAGCGCATCGGGCGGGCCATCTCCCTGCTCGATTATCAGCCGAGCCAGATGGCGCGCAGCCTGAAAAGCGGCCAGACGCGTCTTATCGGGCTGATCCTCGCCGATATTACCAATCCCTATTCTGTCGATGTGATGCGCGGCGTTGAAGCCGCCTGCCGTCAGGAAGGGCTGACGCTGCTGGTGTGTAACACCAACAACGAGCTGGATCAGGAAAAGCATTACCTGCAACTGCTCAGCAGTTATCGCGTGGATGGCATTGTGGTGAACGCCGTGGGTATGCGCGAAGCGGCGATTTCCACGCTGCAACAGGCCAATTTACCGATGGTGCTGATTGACCGCAAAGTCGCGAATTTCGCCTGCGACGTCATCGGCCTGAAAAACGTCGAAGCCACACAGATGATGACCGATCACCTCGTACAACAAGGTTTCGAAGCGCTGCTTTTCGTCAGCGAACCCGCCACCGTCAATACCCGTTTCGACCGCCTGCGCACGTTCCTGCAACGGATGCAGCAATCCCCGCAACTGACGGGCGAACAGGGTGAAATTGAGCTGTATAACACCGAAGGGCTGGACAATTTGCTGCGCGATTTTGTCGCGCGACACGCAGATAAACACAAAGCGGTGATGTGCGTGAATGGCGCACTGACACTACAGGTCGCGCGCGCCATGCAGCGGCTGAATCTCCGCTGGGGGCCGGACATCGGTTTATCCGGTTTCGATGAACTGGTGTGGGCCGATCTGGCGGGCGTCGGCATTACCACCCTCAAGCAACCCACTTACGACATGGGCGTGGCGGCGCTCAGACAACTGGTGACCCGCATTCAGGGCAATACTGAGCCGGTTAAAGACCTGGAGTTTTCCGGCGAACTCATTGCGCGCGGTTCTACCGCAGCTCGCTGATCCCTTTTACTTCCCGATTTCCTGCCCGTTCTTCGTGAGCGGGATCATATTTTCGGGCTTTTGTTCTGTCGTCTGGAACCGGTTCCAATTAGGTTGTATAAAACGAAACAAAACGTTAACAACGGCACGACGTCTCATTTGCTTGACTAAAATGAGGTGTCGAAATGATTGCCTGCACCTTATTGGCAGCGCGCCCACACAGGAAAAACGTTCATGAAAAGAGAAATCGTCATTGTCACCGCCGCCTACGGCAACAGCGTAGTGAAAGACCTCGGTGGTCAGGCTGAACTGCTTTCTGTCATTGCCGCGGCAAAAGCCGATGGCGTGGAAATCCGCCGTGAATTGTTCTCCCCGCAGGAGCTGGATACGTTGCCGGCGCTGGCGGAAAAAATTCAGCATCACGGATTGTTTGCGGTTTACTCGGTGCCCTTCCCGCTATTTTTGTCGGGTGGAGAGTTGTCGGGTGGCGAGCTTAATCCTGATGCACCACAATATTTTGAAGAGGCGCGCATTCTCAATGCCCGCACGATTAAGTTTTCACTCGGTGAATTTGAACCGGGTCAGGATCTGACACCGCTGAAAGTGGTGCTGGCATCCAGCCCGGTGAAGCTGGTAGTGGAGAACGATCAGACCCCGGAATGCGGAATTCTGTCGCGCATCAATGCCTTCATGTTTGCCGCGGAATCCCTGCATTTGCCATTGAGTATGACTTTCGACATGGCCAACTGGCTGTGGGTCGGACAGGATCCGGCGATTGCCGCTGAGCGTCTGGCACGTCATGTCGGTTATGTGCATGTGAAAGCAGCGGAAAAACGTGCTGGTAAATGGCACGCCGTGGCGCTCGATAACAGCGATGGCAGCTGGGAACCCTTATTGAAAATGTTGCCTCAGGATGTTCCGCGCGGCATCGAATTCCCGCTTGAAGGGGATGATTTGACCGCCGTAACTCGCCATTACGTGGACGTTTTACGCGGCTGATTTCGCGGCACCCTCACCGGTGCGGGGAAGGCTGAGGCATTATCAGGAGATACCGTTATGAACAAGTCCAGACTGGCCTCGCGCCGCTGGTGGTACATCATGCCAATCGTGTTCATCACTTACAGTCTGGCGTACGTCGACCGCTCAAACTTCAGTTTCGCGTCGGCGGCCGGTATCAATGATGATCTTCACATCACCAAAGGCATGTCCTCCCTGCTCGGTGCCCTGTTTTTCCTCGGCTACTTTTTCTTCCAGATCCCCGGCACGATTTATGCCGAACGGCGCAGCGTAAAGAAACTGATTTTCTGGTGTTTATTGCTGTGGGGCGGTTTTGCTTCGCTGACCGGCGTGGTGACGAATATCCCGATGCTGGCGGTGATCCGCTTTGCCCTCGGCGTGGTGGAAGCAGCCGTGATGCCCGCTATGCTGGTCTACATCAGCAACTGGTTTACGAAATCCGAACGCTCGCGCGCCAATACGTTTTTGATTTTGGGTAATCCGGTCACGGTGCTGTGGATGTCAGTGCTTTCCGGCTATCTGATCAAATCGTTTGGCTGGCGGGAGATGTTTATCTTTGAAGGCATTCCGGCGGTGATCTGGGCGATTATCTGGTGGTTCAGCGTCAAAGATAAACCCGAAGAAGTCAGCTGGCTGAGTGAGCAGGAGAAAAAAGCCCTGGCCGAACAGCTGGAAGAAGAACAGAAAGATATTCAGGCAGTCGGCGGTTACCGCGAAGCCTTCCGCTCGCGAAATGTGATTTTCCTCTGTCTGCAATATTTCTTCTGGAGCATCGGCGTGTATGGATTTGTGCTCTGGCTGCCGTCGATTTTGCGTGATGGTAAGTCGATGGGCATGGTCGAAGCGGGCTGGCTCTCTTCCGCTCCTTATCTGGCGGCAACCATCGCGATGATTCTGGTGTCATGGGCATCAGACAAAATGCAAAACCGTAAGCTGTTTGTCTGGCCGCTGTTGCTGGTCGGCGCCCTGGCGTTCTTTGGATCCTGGGCCGTTGGCACAAACAATTTCTGGCTTTCGTACAGTTTACTGGTAGTCGCCGCTGCCGCAATGTATGCCCCGTATGGTCCGTTCTTTGCCATCATTCCTGAAATGCTGCCGAAGAATGTGTCCGGCGGCGCCATGGCCTTAATCAACAGCCTCGGTGCGCTGGGCTCGTTCTTTGGCTCCTGGTTTGTCGGCTATCTGAACGGCAGCACCGGTAGCCCGGCCGCCTCATTTATTTTTATGGCCGTCTCGCTGCTGCTTTCTGCGGGATTAACCCTGGTCGTCAGGCCACGAAAGGCCGCAATGAAACCGAAAGGGAAAGTTTCCTTAACCTGAAAATCTGAAAATACTCATTTAAAGAGTTGGAGTTTGTAATGAATAAGCCGTCAATTGTTCTGTACAAAAAACTGCCTGCCGATTTGCATCAACGTCTTGAAGAGCATTTTGCTATTACCGAATTCGATGGCATCACTGACAAAAATCGTGCCGAGGTTTTTGATGCTCTGCAAAACGCAGAAGGGCTGCTGGGTTCTGGCGGAAAAATCGATAAAGAGTTGTTCGACCATGCGCCACGCCTGCGTGGGGTTTCTACCATTTCCGTCGGCTACGATAACTTTGACGTGGCAGAACTGACACGTCGCGAAATCCCGATGATGCACACACCGACGGCGCTGACCGATACCGTCGCTGATACCGTGATGGCGCTGGTGTTATCGACTGCACGCCGCGTGGTGAATGTGGCCGAGCGCGTGAAAGCCGGTGAGTGGAACGAAAACATTGGTGAAGACTGGTTCGGCATCGATGTTCACCACAAAACCATGGGTATCGTCGGCATGGGCCGTATCGGTCTGGCGCTGGCGCAACGTGCGCATTTCGGTTTCGATATGCCGATTTTGTATAACGCACGCAGCCAGCATAAAGAAGCGGAAGAGAAGTTTGGCGCACGTAAATGCGAGCTGGACGAGTTGCTGAAAGAGTCTGATTTCGTCTGTATCTTGCTGCCAATGACCGAACAAACCTTCCATCTGATCGGTAAGGAAGAACTGGCGAAAATGAAATCCAGCGCGATTCTGGTCAGCGCAGGTCGCGGGCCGGTCATTGATGAACCGGCCCTGATTGAAGCACTGAAAGCCGGTACGATTTATGGTGCGGGTATGGACGTGTTCGAGACTGAGCCGCTGCCAAAAGATTCTCCGCTGCTGAGCCTGCCAAACGTGGTAGCGCTGCCGCATATCGGTTCCGCGACCCACGAGACCCGCTACGATATGGCGGCCTGCGCGGTGGATAACCTGATTGCTGCACTCAAGGGTGACGTGAAACAGTTCTGCGTGAATCCGGAAGTTCTGAAGAAGTAAGATAAAGAAGGGGCAAGACCGGTCCGTGCGAAATTCTGCGGCCGGTCTCCCGATTATTCTTCGAAGGGTCAGAGGTACCTCATTAATATCTCTCTGATTTTCCCGTCGGCTTTTCTTACATATATTTCCTTGTTAAACGCATGAAGACTGCTTTTCATTGCCAGCGTCGGGGCATCGTCGGGTGCCAGAAGCTTAAAGGAAAGGCTGCCATTAAAGGCTTTTCTTCCGGCGACCATCGACTTAAATTTGTTAAGCAGCTCTTCGCCCCCCAGTTCGCGGGCACGGGCATTCAATCCTTTAATAAGAGGATCTTTCCAGGTTTGCTTGTCGTAATAAGGTAAACGCTTTTTCAGTGACAAATAGTCGGAAAGGCTTTGATCGCCCGACATCATGCCGGTCTTGCTGATACTGGTCAGATTTTTAAACGTCGTGCCGGGAATGGTTTGGGTAATAACAATATGTACTTTTTTCTTCCCCGTACCGCGGGAAAAGCCGTGGCACTGGAATATATTTTCGTCATTCATGGTTGAATAATGACATTCAGAAAACAAATCATTATAAATTGACCCTGACAAGGACTCTTTGAGGTTTTTCAGTAATCGTTCAATGCTTCCTTTTTCTCTACACACCAGAACATAAGCTGAATTATTCAGTAAACCACTGTCTTCTATCAATGAATTAACAATAAAAATCTGAGCGCAGGTTGTCACGGTGTCAGAACTTAAATAAGCAAGATATAAGCTACAGTTTGCCGGCAACGATAAGTTGTAACTGTCCAGTAATTTAATGATTTCCTGTTTCGCTGATTTTTTTACATTGATAACTTCCTGCTCAGGCATGGGCAAATAACCCAGCGATTTCTCAGCGAATCCAAGGCTTTGGACAATGATGTTTTCTAAGCA
This sequence comes from Rahnella sp. ATs2, assembly GCF_051851855.1. NCBI lineage: Bacteria > Pseudomonadati > Pseudomonadota > Gammaproteobacteria > Enterobacterales > Yersiniaceae > Rahnella > Rahnella sp. ATs2. The sequence continues at coordinate 83,974 of NZ_JBLYPL010000015.1, forward strand.
CAGACTCAACAGGGCAGCTTTATAATCACGATCAGATGAAGCGGCATCCCGGGTGACGTCCATCTCATCAATCAGAATAACGGTATCGCACGTTATTATGTCCAGCTGATAGAAAAAATCAGCCAGCATTGTCGATAATACATCGGGAGACAGGAGACTGTGGGGCGTTACAATAATTACCGGGTCATCATAATTCAATTTTTTACCCTGATTGAACACTTCCTTTCCCTGGATGTTAATATGTCTGGTTTTGGCATTTACCGTAATTAAAGCCCCTTCAGCCTGTGTGCTCCGCGCGATGTCTTTTATTTTCTTTCCCAGCGCATGGTCTCCTCCGCCTGCCGTGAAGATATTCAGTATAAGTATGCTTCTTTTCATTTTATCAACCTGATTTATATATTCTTAAACATAATTATGCCAAGGGAGAAAAAATATCATAAGCCGTTTTTTATTACTCCGTCATTAAGCATAAAGGGATCCGTTCAGGGATATTCCCAAAAATACAGTGAATGATTTTTCGTATTCATCTTTTTTAATACTTCTCCGCGTCAAAACCCGCTGGTCCGATTGCACTGTTTTGCTGCAGGCGTTATGGTGGAAGACACATTTTGATAACATACAAAGTTTTCTATGACGTTTTCTGCTTTCGGTGACAAATTTACCCGTTTTTCAGGCATTACACGCCTGATGGGCGATATGAATGACGGTCTGCGCACACCCGGCGCCGTGATGCTGGGCGGGGGCAATCCGGCGCAAATTCCTGAGATGCAGGATTATTTCCAGACGCTGCTGTCGGAAATGCTGGCCGCCGGCAAGCTGACCGAAGCGCTTTGCAACTACGACGGTCCGCAGGGCAAAGACGTGTTGCGCCACGCGCTGGCAGAGATGTTACAGAAAGAGCTCGGCTGGCAGCTGGATGCGCAAAACATTGCGCTGACCAACGGCAGCCAGAGCGCCTTCTTCTATTTATTCAACCTGTTCGCCGGACGTCGTGCCGATGGCAGCATGTCCAAAGTGTTGTTCCCGCTGGCACCGGAATACCTCGGTTATGCCGACGCCGGTCTGGACGAAAATCTGTTTGTTTCAGCCAAGCCAAACATCGAATTGCTGCCGGAAGGCCAGTTCAAGTATCACGTCGATTTCGATCATCTGAATATTACTGATGACATCGGCCTGATCTGCGTTTCCCGTCCTACCAACCCGACCGGCAACGTGATTACCGACGAAGAGCTGATCCGCCTCGATGCACTGGCACAGCAGAAAGATATTCCGTTACTCATTGATAATGCCTATGGCGTGCCGTTCCCCGGCATTGTGTTCACTGACGCGACGCCGTTGTGGAACCCGAATATTATTCTGTGCATGAGTCTGTCGAAACTCGGCCTGCCGGGCTCACGCTGCGGCATCGTGATTGCCGATGAGAAAATCATCAAAGCGATCAGTAATATGAACGGCATTATCAGCCTGTCTCCGGGCAGCGTCGGACCAGCGATTGCCCATGAGATGATTGCGCGTGGCGATTTACTGCGCCTTTCAAACGAGGTCATCAAACCATTCTATTTCCAGCGCGTGCAGGAAACTATCGCCACGCTGCGCCGTTATCTGCCGGAAGAACGTTGTTTAATCCACAAACCGGAAGGTGCGATTTTCCTGTGGCTGTGGTTCAAAGATTTGCCGATCACCACCGAAGTGCTGTATCAGCGCCTTAAACAGCGCGGTGTTCTGATGGTGCCGGGCGATTATTTCTTCCCGGGGCTGGAACATCCGTGGCCGCACACGCATCAATGTATGCGCATGAATTACGTGCCTGACGCAGAGCAGATCGAGCGCGGTGTGAAGATTCTGGCGGAAGAAGTGGAAAAAGCGCACGCGGAAGGTTGAGAGTCGATTATTTAAGGCCAGGGTAACAGCTTAATTACCCTGGCCTTTTTGTTTTCAGAAAGCATCTTTTATTTAAAAACAAATCCTGAATATCTTCGTAATTAAACACATACTTAATTCATCATTAAGCACTTCGCTTATGAAAAAACCTTAGTATGAAACCCTACTTTTTCGTAAGACAATCATTCATAAATTAACTCTTAGAAAAATCGCCCATGCCTATAGAAAATAAATTAGCGCTACTTGCCTCTCAAACTCAGGGTCAATACTCTACTTTTGATCAAAATGCTTATATGCGGAAAAATCACTGGGTAGGCGACAATCCACGAAACCTGAAAGGGGCCTGGATTGGCAGTTTCCGACTTCCGGGGATAAATAAAAACTTATATGGTTTACAAGGGGTGTGCCTGGGCCTGTCTGCGGCCTATCTGGTGAAAGGACATGACTGGAGCACATTCAAACAATATCTTGATTCCGCTGAGTGCCACCGGCTCACACTCGGCATCATGAATTATCAGGAACAAATGGGTGAGGTCAGTCGGGCGAGGAAAATTGCCGCTGAACAGGCAAACTCTCAGGCAATGGCACAAAAAGGCACATCAGCAGTCAGCAATTCAAAAAAGATAACTGCCCCCAAACAAATAGAATACGTCAGTACTGCAGATGCGATTAAGTTATTGATAAAGGTTCAGGGGAATATTAACTTTATCAGCAAAATTGAACTATCACCGATTGAAGACATTGAGGAAAGAATAGAAACCTTAATGAAACATATTGATTCAAACTTTGGCTACCAGTTAAGCATCAGAGGCGGGGGCAGCGGACATTCAGTAAGTCTTACAACCGGAAAAAAAAGGATAAAACTTTTTGATCCTAATTTCGGTGAAATATCCTACCCTGACACAGAAGCAGGACGAAAGTATTTCAAGTCTGCTCTTTATTTTTTATTTTACGAAGTTTATAAAAAGTTTAACATAATAATTATCTCTCGTTTTACTTACTGATTTACATAATATACTCCTCATCCCGCCCTGTTTTATGTTCCCCCCTTACAGGGGGAACATAAACAGATCACTTCTTAAGCCGACGTGTTTTCCAGCGCAGGTTTTTCTGTACCAATCGCAATTTTCTGCGGCTGCAACGCTTCCGGAACATCACGCACCAGACTGATATGCAGCAGGCCATTGGTAAATTCAGCTGCCGATACGTGCATATGCTCTGCCAGAGTAAAGCTCAGGGTGAAAGGCTTGATCACTAACCCCTGATGCAGATATTCCACTTTAGTTTCCGGCTGAGCAGGTGTACCGCTGACGGTTAAACGTGGCCCTTCGACCTCAATATTCAGCTCGCTCTGCTGGAAACCGGCCAGCGCCAGTGAAATGCGATAATGATTGTCGTCAGACTTTTCAATATTGTAAGGAGGAAAAGCCTGATCCGCGCCCTGCATTGAACTGGCTAATTTATCGAAACCAATCCACTGACGCAGTAATGGGGAAATATCGTAATTACGCATGGTATAACTCCTTCTTTGAAGCGAGATTTAACATTCCGTCATCCTGTCTGGATGTGACGGTGCAGCTCCCTGACGGCGAGCCTAAACTTTTTCATTTTTTGGCGGTCAATAACGATGGCCGCCAGTGACTTAGTGCCGGCACTTATTGCCGACAAATCAGCGGATTTCGATACGCCGCGGTTTGGACGTTTCAGGAACGATGCGTTCCAGATCGATATACAGCAAACCGTTCGACAGATTGGCGGCTTTTATTTGAATATGTTCCGCCAGCTGGAATTTGCGTTCGAAATTACGTTCAGCGATGCCCTGATATAAATAAGTGCGGTCGGTTTCAGTCGGTGCATGTGCGCCTTTCACCACCAGCATGTTGTCATGGGCCGTGATGTCCAGCTCTGACTCGGCAAAACCCGCGACCGCGATAGCAATCCGGTAATGGTTTTCGTCAACCAGCTCGACATTATATGGGGGATAGCCGCCGCCCTGATTCTGACCCGATTCGATAAGATTAAATAAACGGTCAAAACCAATGGCAGAACGATATAACGGGGATAAATCAAAATTACGCATGCCCACTTCTCCTGATATTCAGCGAGTATTTTTAAATAGCCTTCCATTCGGACAGGCCAGCGTCGCAGTGATGACAGGAGAACCCTTCCGGCGTTCCTCCTCCTGCGTCGTACAGTAAAAATGGAGACGAAAGGGATTTTTTCAAGCCGGTAAAAACAAAAAAATTTGGCTGTTGTTTATATGCTGACAGCCAAAATACATGACAGGTCAGAGCGAAAAGCCAGGGAGAGCAGGCAGATTCCTGCAAGATTTCAAATAGTAATTACACTTAATGGGATCGCAGCCACAGAGCTACAGCTTGCTTTGTTAATTTTTTGTGCTGAGTGGTATAAGTCACTTTGACTTAAAAACTCAGCCTGACAGCATAAGATGAGTTCTAACATGATGAAATTTGCACTGACGCCGCTGATGACAGGATGTGTTTTTTTAGCGACGAGCGGTTGTTCCAGCGTGATGAGCCATACCGGGGGAGACACCGGATATTATTCAGGCGCACGTGCTGATGTGAACATGATGAAAAGCGATGATACCAGCTGGGCGATGACGCCTCTGCTGCTCATTGATTTACCGTTCAGCGCCCTGCTGGATACGGTATTACTGCCTTATGATTATTACCGCAGCGGAAAAGTGACGACGCGCGATCGCGTCAGAGCGAGTGAAGAACACAATATTGCGCTGAGCAACGGCGTGGATATCGACCACGTTCCGCCAATGACCACCACCGATCGCGGACACAAGTCTTCAACGCATAAAAAATAAGCGTAAAAAACCGGCCAACATGATGAGATCCTTTCGAAACCTGGCCGGTTTACTCAATGCGCTACTGAGCGTCGGTCACAAAAATCTGAGCGAATTCTCCGCACTGACGCATAAACGCCACTTTGCCGCCATCCGGTGAATACACTACCGCATCGGCGCAAGGCGCAATCTCTGTTCTCTGCGTCAAACGCTGCATTACTCCGCTTTTAACATCAAGACGCATCACGCTGTTATCGCAGACCAGCGCCAGCGATTTTCCGTCCGGGCTCCAGCTGAATGCCGACTGAATGCCGTTGTCAGAATGACTGATCTGCACAGGTTCACCGCCGTTGGGTGACACCGTCCAGACCTGAACCACATCGTTTTTATCCTTCATCAGAAACGCAATCTGTGCGCCATCCGCTGACGCGCGCAGCCAGTGGCGTGGTTGCAGGGCAATGCCCTTTTCAGTGAACGTGATCCGTCTTTGCTTCACGCCCGCCGGTGGCGCAGGCAATGTTTCCGGCGTGCCTTGCAAAGGTTTATCACCCGCCTGACGGTAATCCGCATCGTTCTCAGGTAAATCCACCACGAAGATTTCCGGATGCTTTTTGCCATCAGCAGAAAGGGTATCGCCGATAAAGGCCAGCGCCCAGCGCTGCCGGGAACCGTCGGCTTTTACATAGCCTTCCTCCCCGATCCAGCCTTCTTCATAAGCACGGTTGATATCATTGCTGGCCGGCTGAGGAGCAGGCGTTGTTTCGCTGACCAGTACGCTGTAATGGCTGCCATCGTATTCACGAGGGTGATGCTTTGGCGGCGTAACGGGATAGCCGGAAAGGGCGATACCGACATTGCGCAGGTCGAGAGCCGGATCCAGTTCATGCAAAACATGGTCGTTATAGGTAAAACTCAGACGCGAACCGTCCGGACTGAAAACGTGGACATGCGTGCCGCCGCGCAGGGCTCCGGCGGTATAAGGCGCGGTGATATCCATCGCATCCAGCGTGACCGCCTTTTCACAGAAGGGCTCAGACACGATAACGCCGCGACGATGGTGAAAATCGTACTGCCAGCTGACATCCGGGTTTTCCGGGCCATGAATAAACGCATAACGGGCGGGAAGGTCGGGGCTGACCGTTACCACACCCACGTGTGCGCCATCTTGCGCCTGATAAACCACTTCCGCCTCACCGGTTTCGACATTCACCCGCTCAATGGTTGAGCCGGTGAAAGAACCGCCATGCGGCCGCACGTCGTACACCAGCCACTGGCTGTCCGGCGTCCAGACATTAATGTTAGTCAGCTGATGCCCGCGGGCATCAGAGGTTAATTGTTTTTCCATGGCTGCGAGGTTCCTTTCTGCCAACTCAGTCGTTCAGAACAAACTTCTCGACCGCAAACGCCACGCCGTCTTCGGTGTTAGTTTTGGTGACGAACTGGCTGACGGCTTTCACGCTGTCCAGCGCATTGCCCATTGCGACACCAATTCCGGCGTATTCCAGCATAGCGATGTCGTTTTCCTGGTCGCCCAGCGTCATTACGCTCTCGCGCGCGATACCCAGTTTTTCCGCCAGCACTTTCACGCCTTCGCCTTTATTGACGCGTTTATCCAGAATTTCGAGGAAGTACGGCGAGCTTTTCATGATGGTATAGCGTTCTCTGGCTTCGGCCGGAAGCTGACTGATGGCGCGATCCAGCAGTTCAGGATCATCAATCATCATCACTTTCGGGAAGGTCAGCGCCGGATCCATTTCGTCTGCCGGACAGAACTGCAACGGAATGCCGGTGGTGAAAGATTCATGCACGCTGTATTTGCTGATAAAGCGGTTGGCGGTAAACAGGTCAGTTTTGGTGAGTGCATGGAAATGCACACCCAGCTCGCGCGCCAGTTGTTCAAAGTAATGATAATCTTCAATCCTGAGGGCTACTTCGGCAATCACGCTGCCATCTTTGGCATTATGTACCAGCGCACCGTTATTGGTGATGCAGTAACAACCGTCCTGCTGCAAATCCAGTTCAATCAGGTAACGCTGCACGCCGACGAACGGACGCCCGGTCGCCAGAACGATTTGCACACCTTTCGCCCGTGCTTCTGACAACGCTTTTTTAACGGCAGGCGTTACTTCATGCTGCGGATTGAGCAACGTCCCGTCCATATCAATTGCAATTAATTCAATAGCCATAGCATCCTCAGAGTTTAAGAAATCTTCCTCAATGCTATCGCGATTACCCGCTGTAAAGCCAGCCGGAAAGCGGGTTCGCACAGACGAAAAAAAGTCCGAAGCGGTTTCCCGGTTCGGACTCTGTATCAGCTCATGCCTTGATCAGATATCGATTATCAGATATCTATGTTGGCGGCTTTCAGCGCGTTCTCTTCGATGAAGGCGCGGCGCGGTTCAACCGCATCGCCCATCAGCGTGGTAAACAACTGGTCAGCGGCAATGGCATCTTTCACGGTCACACGTAACATGCGACGTTGCTCAGGATCCATGGTGGTTTCCCACAGCTGATCAGGGTTCATTTCGCCCAGACCTTTATATCGCTGAATCGACAGACCACGACGGGACTCTTTCACCAGCCATTCCAGCGCCTGTTCGAAGCTGGTCACTGGCTGACGGCGTTCGCCACGTTCGATGTAAGCATCTTCTTCGATCAGGCCGCGCAGCTGTTCGCCCAGCGCACAGATTTTGCGGTATTCGCCGCCCTGAATGAAGTCTGCATCCAGATCGTAATCCGTATCGACACCGTGCGTACGGATACGCAGAACCGGTTCGAACAGCTGATGTTCGCGGTTTTCACGCACGATCGCGCTGTAAGAACTGCCGTGCTGCTCTTTCTCGTTGAGACGCGCCACCAGCGATTCCATCCAGGCCTGAACTTTCGTCTGATCGGTCAGATCCGCACCCGGCAGGGTTGGCTGATAGATCAGGTTGTTCAGCAGCGCACGCGGATAACGACGTTCCATACGGCCAATCATTTTCTGCACGCTGTGATGTTCAGCCACCAGTTTCTCCAGCGGTTCACCCGCCAGGGCCGGTGCATGGGCGTTGGCGTGTAACGTTGCCCCGTCCATGGCGATGGAAATCTGATACTGATCCATCGCTTCGTCATCTTTAATATACTGTTCCTGTTTACCTTTTTTCACTTTGTACAACGGCGGCTGTGCGATAAACACGTGGCCACGTTCTACAATTTCAGGCATCTGACGGTAGAAGAAGGTCAGCAGCAGGGTACGGATATGTGAACCATCGACGTCGGCATCGGTCATGATGATGATGCTGTGATAGCGCAATTTGTCCGGGTTGTATTCGTCACGGCCAATGCCGCAACCGAGTGCGGTAATCAGCGTTGCCACTTCCTGAGAAGAGAGCATTTTGTCGAAGCGCGCTTTCTCGACGTTGAGGATTTTACCTTTCAACGGCAGAATCGCCTGGTTCTTACGGTTACGGCCTTGTTTTGCAGAGCCGCCCGCTGAGTCCCCTTCCACTAAGTACAGTTCGGAATGCGCCGGGTCACGTTCCTGACAGTCCGCCAGTTTGCCTGGCAAGCCAGCCAGATCCAGCGCGCCTTTACGACGGGTCATTTCACGCGCTTTACGCGCCGCTTCACGGGCACGCGCCGCGTCGATGATTTTACCGACAACGATTTTGGCGTCTGACGGGTTTTCCATCAGGTAATCCACCAGCTTCTCGTTCATCAGCGTTTCAACGGCCGTTTTCACTTCGGAAGAAACCAGTTTGTCTTTGGTCTGAGAAGAGAACTTAGGATCCGGAACCTTCACCGACACCACAGCAATCAGGCCTTCACGGGCATCGTCACCGGTGGCGCTGATTTTAGATTTCTTGCTGTAGCCTTCTTTATCCATGTACGCGTTCAGGGTACGGGTCATCGCCGAACGGAAACCGGCTAAGTGAGTCCCGCCATCGCGCTGTGGAATGTTGTTGGTGAAGCAGTAAATATTTTCCTGGAAACCATCGTTCCACTGCAACGCCACTTCAACGCCAATGTCATCTTTTACCGTGGAGAAATAGAACACGGTTGGATGGATTGGGGTTTTGTTTTTGTTCAGATATTCCACGAAAGCTTTGATACCGCCTTCATAATGGAAGTGATCATTTTTACCATCACGTTTATCCAGCAGGCGGATAGCCACGCCGGAGTTCAGGAATGACAGTTCGCGCAGGCGTTTCGCCAGAATGTCATACTCGAATTCGGTGTGATTGGTAAAGGTGTTGAAGCTTGGCCAGAAACGTACCGTGGTACCGGTCACGTCAGTATCGCCAATCACTTTCAGCGGATCCTGAGGCTCACCGTGCACGTAAGTCTGAGTATGGACTTTGCCTTCGCGGCGGATAACCAGTTCCAGTTTTTCCGACAGGGCGTTAACGACGGAAACACCCACGCCATGCAGACCACCGGAAACTTTATACGAGTTATCGTCAAATTTACCGCCGGCATGAAGAACGGTCATGATGACCTGAGCAGCAGAAACGCCCTCTTCTTCATGAATACCGGTCGGAATGCCACGACCATCATCCTGTACGGAAACAGAGTTATCCGCATGGATCGTGACCTGAATCTCTTTACAGTGGCCCGCGAGGGCTTCGTCGATAGCGTTGTCCACAACCTCGAATACCATGTGGTGCAGACCAGTGCCGTCATCGGTATCGCCGATATACATGCCGGGGCGCTTACGCACCGCGTCCAGCCCTTTTAATACCTTGATACTTGAGGAGTCATAAGAATTCGACATCAACGTTTCTCGCTCATTTTTAGTCCTGTGATAGAACGGCTATTTTACCTTGTTCCACGCGGAACATCTTGCCCTTTTCACCCATCATGTCGGTCACTTGCTCAGCGCTTATTGCACTGACAAAAACCTGTGCCTGGGTGGCTTTCAGGCGATCGGCCAGCAACCGACGTCGGTCGGCGTCCAGCTCAGAGGCAAAATCGTCAAGAAGATACAGGCAACGCCGCCCGCTCTGTCGGGTGAGAAACTCACCCTGCGCCAGTCTCAGCGCACACATCAGTAGCTTCAGCTGTCCACGGGACAGTAAATCTTCCACCGGCGTGCCGTCGGCACGAATGCGGAAATCCGCTTTATGCGGGCCTGATGCGGTGTAAGTTAAGGCTCTGTCGCGCTCAAAATTACGCTCCAGCAACTCGCCGTACTCAGTCTCCTTGTCCCATCCACGCTGGAAAGAAAAACTGAGGGCGAATTCAGGCAGGAATTGTGCGCAGGTCGCGCTGATATCAGCCGCGATCGCGTCGCTGTACGCTGCCCGCCATTCGCTAATGCGCTCGGCTAACGGGATCAGTTCCTGATCCCAGGCACGAATTTGCGCATAACGACTCACCTGTCGCAGCGCGGCGTTGCGCTGCTTGAGTAACCGTCGCAGGTTGCTCCAGGCGATAAAAAAACCGGGGTCGTGATGAAAACAACCCCAGTCAATAAATGCCCGCCGGTACTTCGGTCCGCCGTTGAGCAGGGTGAAGCCTTCGGGTGTGATCAGTTGCATCGGCAGCATTTGTGCCAGTTCAGACACTTTATGACCGTCAGTGCCATCAATGCGCACTTTGCTATCGCCCTGACGGCTTTTACTCAGGCCAATCGACAACTCACGATCGCCGCCGTCATCTACACGGGCGTGAAGAACAAACTCCGGCTGATCGTGACGGATAACCCGTCCGGCCTGCAAACTGCGAAAAGCGCGGCCATGCCCCAGCGTATAGACCGCTTCGAGCACGCTGGTTTTACCGCTGCCATTGGGACCGACCAGAAAGTTAAAACCGGGCGACGGATCTAAATCCGCCGCCTCGATGTTGCGGAAATCTTTTATCAGTAAGCGCGTTAAGGCCATCTAAACCAATTCCAGGGCGTCTTCGTCGCGGTCAGTTTGCGTGCGGACAGCGCACAACAAGCGGAGCGTACTCAAGTACGTGAGCATTGCGAGCACTGCCCAATCGCAAAATGACAAGTAAGATAGCCCGATCAGAGCCTCATTGGCATAACGACGTAAGCCGCCGACTGGCTCGCAGCGTCTTCGATCTGCACGCTGGAAACAGAGTCTGTCAGCAGTAGATTAACGTCTTCGCACTTGAGCGCATTCAGTACGTCGAGCACGTAACTGACGTTAAAGCCGATTTCCATTTCGGTGCCTTCGTAGCCGACATCCAGAATTTCTTCTGCTTCTTCTTGTTCCGGGTTATTCGCGGTGATTTTCAGCTGGTTATGGCTGACATACAAACGCACGCCGCGGAATTTTTCATTGGACAGGATCGCTGCACGGGCAAATGCCTGTTTCAGCAAATCGCACCCGGCCTGCAGCGTTTTGTCCGGATTTTTCGGCAACACGCGGCGATAGTCAGGGAAACGACCGTCAACCAGTTTGGACGTAAAGATAAAGTCGCCGACGTGAGCACGGATATTGTTGCTGCCGATTTGCAGCTGCAATGTGGTGTCACCGCCGTCAAGCAGACGCACCAGTTCCATCACGCCTTTACGCGGCACGATCACCGAATGCGAAGGCAGCGACTGGCCGATTGGCATCGAACATACGGCCAGACGGTGACCGTCGGTCGCAACAGTACGCAATTCTTCACCTTCGGTTTCGAACAGCATACCGTTTAAATAATAACGAACGTCCTGATGCGCCATAGAAAACTGCGTGGCTTCGATCAGACGTTTCAACGTGGCCTGCGGCAGGGTGAATTCTACTTCGCTTTGCCAGTCGTCGAGATTAGGGAAATCTGTTGCCGGTAAGGTCGACAGCGAGAAACGGCTGCGGCCTGATTTTACCAGCATGCGGTCGCCGTCGAGAGCAACGGAAATTTCCGCGCCTTCGGGCAATCCACGGCAGATATCAAAGAATTTACGCGCCGGTACCGTGGTGGCACCCGCTTCATGTGGCTGAGACAGCGCGACTTTCGCCACCATCTCCATTTCCAAATCCGTCCCGGTCAGCGACAGCGCGCCATCCGTCACCTGTAATAACAGGTTACCCAGAATAGGCAACGTCGGTCGTCCACCCAGCGGGCTACTGACCTGTTGCAGTGGTTTCAGCAAATGCTCACGTTCAACAATAAATTTCATAGCGCTAGGAAGATAATGTTCTGATTAAGTTGGAGAAATCTTCTTTGATGTCGTGACTTTCTTCACGCAACTGCTCGATTTTACGGCAGGCGTGCAACACCGTGGTATGGTCCCGACCACCGAACGCATCGCCGATTTCTGGCAGGCTGTGGTTGGTCAGCTCTTTCGCCAGCGCCATCGCCATCTGGCGTGGGCGGGCTACCGAACGGGAGCGCCGTTTGGAAAGCAGGTCAGCGACCTTGATTTTATAATATTCGGCCACTGTTTTCTGAATATTATCGATAGTGACCAGCTTCTCCTGAAGCGCTAACAAATCGCGCAACGCTTCACGAACGAAGTCGATGGTAATCGCACGGCCGGTAAAGTTGGCATTGGCGATCACGCGGTTCAGTGCGCCTTCAAGCTCACGCACATTAGAACGCAGACGTTTAGCAATAAAGAAGGCAACTTCGCCCGGCAGACGGATATCGTTCTCGTCGGCCTTTTTCATCAGGATCGCCACGCGGGTTTCTAATTCTGGCGGCTCGATCGCCACCGTCAGGCCCCAGCCGAAACGCGATTTCAGACGATCTTCAACACCGTTGATCTCTTTTGGATAACGATCCGAGGTCAGGATGATCTGCTGATTGCCTTCCAGCAGGGCATTAAAGGTGTGGAAGAACTCTTCCTGGGAACGTTCTTTATTAGCAAAGAATTGGATGTCATCGATGAGCAACGCATCGACTGAACGGTAGTAACGTTTGAACTCTTCAATGGCATTGTTTTGCAGGGCTTTTACCATGTCCTGCACAAAGCGCTCGGAGTGCATGTACACCACTTTTGCATTGGCTTTACGCGCCATGATGCCGTTACCGACCGCATGCAATAAGTGGGTTTTACCCAGACCGGTGCCACCATAAAGGAAGAGCGGGTTGTAGGCGCCGCCCGGATTGTCCGCCACCTGACGCGCCGCCGCGCGGGCCAGCTGGTTAGACTTACCTTCTACGAAGTTATCAAAAGTGTGTTTTGGATTGACGTTCGAGCGGTATGAAAGCTCGGGCTGAACAGGCGAACTGTCCCAGCTCGGACGTGAAGGCGCCAGACGCGGAATAGCAGGCGCAGTCTGAGAACTGACGCTGGCCGCAACGGGTTGACTGACGCGCTGAATCATGGGTTTGCTGCCGACTTCAAAACGCAGCAACGGCGCATCCGCCCCACAGAAATCGTTGAGCAAGCCGTTAATATTGTTTAAGTATTTGTCACGAACCCAATCAAGGACAAAACGATTCGGGGCGTAAAGCGCCAGCGTATTGTCGTTGAGTTCCGCCTGCAGGGGGCGTATCCACATACTGAATTCTGTGGCAGGTAGTTCATCCTGCAAACGGGCAAGACATTGCTGCCAAAGCGAAAGTGACACGGCGGACTCCACTCGAACAAGTATCAAAAAAGAAAAGGATCAGGATATTTTTTAAATCATGATTTTTGGCACACGTCCCGCCTGCCTGTATAAGGGGATGGGGGAAATTTCTCTCACCACCCTGTCAGTGGCGTAAAGTCACGTGCGAACCGCTTTTTACGGTTTGTGTCGAAAGCTACCCAGCCGGGATCGCGATCGGAATGGCGGATCATAACGCAATCCGACACAGAGATCCTCCCCTTCCTGACAGTTTAGATCCTTTTTATCCACAGGCAGCGGTCGGCAAGTGGGTAAGCTTAGCCGATCCTTTTTAAAATAGGCGATGTAATCATCACTGTGGTGAAAAAATAGGAGTCCGCTGAGCTAAATTTCATCACATTGCGAGAAAGATCTCCGCCCTGTGGATAAGGATCAGGCGAGGATCCTTGCGATTTACGGCAGAGTCCGTATAATCTTCAGCCCTACGTGTGAAGCCTGTGTTCCTGATGGTCATAACCAGATGGATATTGCGGTGTGACCACGGGCAATTCTGGTAAACACTTGAACCATTTCTGGCAATGTAAATTGACTCAGGACTGTACAGTTATTACAATCCCGCTTCTTTATATGTTGCGACAAAGGCACCGGTCTTTTTTTCGCCGAAATGTCTTCGCGTTTACTGATCAGTAATAATTTAAGTTTAGGTAGAAATCGCCATGAAACGCACTTTCCAACCGTCCGTATTGAAGCGCAACCGTAGCCACGGCTTCCGTGCTCGTATGGCCACCAAAAATGGTCGTCAGGTTCTGGCTCGCCGTCGTGCGAAAGGCCGTACCCGTCTGTCAGCTTCTAAGTAATAAAAGCTAACCTATTTAGTGGTTAAGCTCGCTTTTCCCAGGGAGTTACGTTTGTTAACTCCCCGTCATTTCACTTTCGTCTTCCAGCAGCCACAACGGGCTGGCACGCCGCAAATCACTATACTCGGCCGCCTGAACGAGCTGGGGCATCCCCGCATCGGTCTCACCGTCGCAAAAAAACACGTCAAACGCGCACATGAACGCAATCGGATTAAACGCCTAACCCGCGAAAGTTTCCGGTTGAATCAGCATACGCTGCCGTCGATGGATTTTGTGGTGGTCGCCAAGAAGGGTGTCGCCGATTTAGATAATCGCGCGCTGACGGAAGCGTTGGAGAAATTATGGCGTCGACATTGCCGACAGGCTCCCGCATCCTGATAAAGCTGATACGTGGTTATCAGTTATTCATCAGTCCGTTGCTCGGGCCACATTGCCGCTTTCGACCAACCTGCTCTCAATACGGTATTGAAGCAATTGGTCGTTTTGGCATGTTAAAAGGCAGTTGGTTGACTTTGAAACGCGTATTAAAATGCCATCCTTTGAACCCAGGTGGTGATGACCCCGTACCGCCGAAAACCGACAATAACAGAGAACTCTAACGATGGATTCGCAACGCAATCTTTTCCTCATCGCTCTGCTGTTCGTGTCTTTCATGATCTGGCAGGCATGGCAAACGGACCACGCTCCGCAACCGGCCAACCAGACCACGCAACAGACTGCGAACACTGCAAACGGTGATGCTGCTAACCAGGCTGTTCCTGGTAGCGGACAGGGCAAATTAATTACAGTTAACAGTGATGTGCTGTCATTAACAATCAACACCCGTGGTGGCGACATTGAGCAGGCTCTGCTGAAGGCTTACCCGACGACTTTGGGCTCTGACCAGCCTTTCCAGTTACTGGAAACCACTCCTAATTTCATCTATCAGGCACAAAGCGGTCTGACAGGTAAAAACGGTCCAGATAATCCGGCTAACGGCGAACGTCCTCTGTTCCAGACCAGCTCGGATAACTTCACGATGTCTGAAGGCCAGTCTGAACTGCGCATTCCGATGACTTACACGGCGGCAAACGGTGCGATTTACACCAAAACCTTCGTGATCAAACGTGGCTCTTACGCGGTGAGTGTTGAATACAATATCAACAACACCACAGCAGCTCCGCTTGAACTGACTCTGTTCGGTCAGCTGAAACAAACCACCGAATTGCCTAAGCACCGTGACACCGGCAGCAATAACTTTGCTCTGCACACGTTCCGCGGCGCGGCATACTCCTCAAGTGATGACAAATATCAGAAGTACGCGTTCGATAAGAGCGAAGTACTGAATGTCACCACTCAGGGCGGTTGGGTTGCGATGCTGCAGCAGTACTTTGCGACTGCGTGGATCCCGTCAGCGAAAGACACCAATACCTTCTTTACCAGCACCAACAACGGCATTTCTTCGATTGGTTTCAAAGGCACGCCGTTTACCGTTGCACCAGGCGCACAACAACAAGTGGCTTCCACTCTGTGGGTTGGCCCGGAAATTCAGGACAAGATGGCGGCCATCGCGCCTCACCTTGATCTGACTGTTGACTACGGTTGGTTGTGGTTCATCTCTCAGCCACTGTTCAAACTGTTGAAATTCATTCAAGGGTTCGTCGGTAACTGGGGCTTCTCGATCATCGTAATCACCTTTATTGTCCGCGGTATCATGTACCCACTGACCCGCGCTCAGTACACGTCGATGGCGAAAATGCGTATGCTGCAGCCAAAACTGGCCGCCATGCGTGAACGTATCGGTGATGACAAACAGCGCATGAGTCAGGAAATGATGGCGCTGTATAAGTCTGAGAAAGTGAACCCGCTGGGTGGTTGTCTGCCGCTGGTTATTCAGATGCCAATCTTTCTGGCACTGTATTACATGCTGTCTGGTTCCATTGAATTGCGCCACGCGCCATTCATCCTGTGGATCCATGACCTGTCAGCGCAAGACCCGTACTACATTCTGCCGGTTCTGATGGGTATCACGATGTTCTTCATTCAGAAGATGTCGCCGACCACCGTCACTGACCCGATGCAGCAGAAGATCATGACCTTCATGCCGGTCATCTTCACCGTGTTCTTCCTGTGGTTCCCGTCCGGTCTGGTGGTGTACTACATCGTCAGTAACCTGGTAACCATTCTCCAGCAGCAGCTGATTTATCGCGGGCTGGAAAAACGTGGCCTGCACAGCCGCGATAAGAAAAAGTCATAAGTGAATGTCAGGGCGGCTTTCGTCCTGACCGCTAAACTTGATGATAAAAGACAAAGGCGGTCATTTGACCGCCTTTTGCATATCCGTAAAAAGACCAACAGAGATCATTGCTATGAGCACCTCAGATACCATTATTGCCCAGGCAACCCCACCCGGCCGCGGTGGTGTGGGCATTTTGCGCATTTCCGGCCGTGCGGCGCGTGATGTGGCACAGGCTGTCTTAGGTAAACTGCCCAAGCCGCGTTATGCCGATTATCTGCCGTTTCAGGATGCAGACGGCAGCACGCTGGATCAGGGCATCGCGCTGTGGTTTCCCGGCCCGAATTCCTTCACCGGTGAAGACGTGCTTGAGCTGCAAGGCCACGGCGGCCCTGTGATCCTGGATTTGCTGCTTAAACGCATTATCGCGCTGGAAAACGTGCGCATTGCGCGTCCGGGCGAATTCTCTGAGCGTGCTTTCCTCAACGATAAGCTCGATCTGGCACAGGCAGAGGCGATTGCCGATCTTATCGACGCCAGTTCCGAGCAGGCCGCACGTTCTGCAGTTAACTCACTTCAGGGCGCTTTCTCTCACCGTATTCATCATCTGGTGGAAGCACTCACTCACCTGCGGATCTTTGTTGAAGCCGCTATCGACTTCCCGGATGAAGAAATCGACTTCCTGTCTGACGGCAAAATCGAAGCCAAACTCAATACAGTGATGGGCGATCTGGATGCGGTACGTGCTGAAGCACGTCAGGGCAGCTTGCTGCGCGAAGGGATGAAAGTGGTAATTGCCGGGCGTCCGAACGCCGGTAAATCCAGCCTGCTGAACGCGCTGGCCGGTCGTGAAGCGGCGATCGTTACCGATATCGCGGGCACCACGCGTGACGTTTTACGCGAACACATCCACCTCGACGGTATGCCTTTGCATATTATCGACACCGCCGGGTTACGCGAAGCCAGCGATGAAGTTGAGCGCATTGGTATTGAACGTGCATGGAATGAGATCGAACAGGCTGACTTAGTGCTGTTTATGGTAGATGGCACCACAACCGCCGCGACTGAGCCCGCGGAAATCTGGCCAGAGTTTATGGCACGTCTGCCCGCGTCTTTACCGATTGTCGTTGTGCGTAATAAAGCCGATATCACCGGCGAAGCATTGGGGCAAACCGAAGTAAATGGTCACTCACTTATTCGGCTTTCAGCCCGAACCGGCGATGGCGTTGATCTGCTGCGTGACCATCTGAAACAGGTCATGGGCTTTAATCACAATATGGAAGGTGGATTCCTCGCCCGTCGCCGTCATCTGCACGCACTGGAAGACGCCGCACAGCATCTGGTTCAGGGTAAAGACCAGCTGCTTGGCGCCCGGGCCGGTGAATTACTGGCAGAGGAACTGCGCATGGCGCAGCAGTCGCTGAGCGAAATCACTGGCGAATTTACGTCGGATGACTTGCTGGGGCGCATCTTCTCCAGCTTCTGTATCGGTAAGTAATCCGCGCTTCGCATCAAACAAAACCCACATTGCAAAATGTGGGTTTTTTATTGTATTCAAAGTATTACAGCTTACCAGACTTTATAAACGCGTCCGGTCTGCGCCCCTTCCACGCTGCGGCGATACGCTTTCGCCACCCGTGCTGCCGGAGCGGCTTCAAAGCCCGGGAAGAACGGGCCGTAAGCTTTCAGCGACTCTTCTACTACGGTCGGGCTGACCACGTTGATGCGGATGCCGCGTGGCAGTTCAATCGCCGCACCACGGACAAAACCTTCCACAGCCGCATTGACCGTGGTGGCGTTTGCGCCCTGACGGATAGGTTCATCAGCAATGATCCCGCTGGTCAGGGTGACGGAGCCGCCATCGTTCAGGAATGACTGACCGATCAGCGCAATGCGTACCTGCCCGAGCAGTTTATCCTGCAAGCCGATATTGAATTGCTCTGCGGTCATTTCAGTCAGCGGACCAAAGTGCAGTCTGCCGGTCGTCGCGATAATCGCATCGACTTTCCCGGTACTTTTGAAAAGCGCTTTTACACTGTTTTCATTGGTGATATCGACCTGAAAATCACCGCGCGTCTTGCCTGCGGTGATAATTTCATGTTCTGCGCCGAATTCCCGGATCACCGCTTTACCCAATGTACCCGTCCCGCCAATCACTAAAATTTTCATCACAGCTTCCTCAACGTTGTTTGTTGGATCATCTTTCACCAAACTGAGAGTTAGATATAGACTCGTATTATTCGTTCTGTACTAACTCAGGGTTTGTAATGTGGATAAGCTGCGGAATATTGAAGTCTTTGTCAGCGTAGTAGAAACCGGAAATTTCAGCACTGCGGCGGAAAAACTGGGGATTTCGGCGGTGATGGTCGGTAAACACATTCAGCAACTGGAAAAACATCTCAATGCCCGTCTGCTGCAACGCACTACGCGCAGGCAAAGCCTGACCGATGCCGGTGAAGTGTTTTATGAAAACGGCAAACGGGTGCTGGATCAGATGAAATTTACGGAAAGCGCGATGGAAAGCCTGCAAAGTGTGCCGACCGGATTGCTGCGGGTCAGCGCGCCGGTATCCCTTGGCTCGAGCGTTATAGCACCGATGCTGGCCCGTTATCTGCAAACACACCCGAAAGTGAATGTGGAGCTGATACTGAGTAACGCGAGGGTGGATTTGATCGGCGAAGGTTTTGACGCAGCAATTCGTATTGGCGAAATCGGCGATGACCGGCTGGTCGCGAAGCCGGTGAAACCTTATGAAATGGTGATCTGCGCGTCTCCGGGGTATTTGCAGCAGTTCGGCACGCCCGCGACGCCCGAAGACCTGAAAACGCATCCGTGTCTGGTGCATACCGTCTGGAATCAGAGCGAAGGCTGGCATCTGGCGAATGCAGAACGCACCACGTCAGCGTGGCCGGTTAACAGCCGCTATGTGTCCAACGACGGTCATGCGCTGCGTGCTGCGGCACTGGAAGGCGCCGGTTTGCTGTTGCAGCCCAAAGTCCTGCTGGCGGAGGATATCGCCAGCGGCAAGCTGATCCCGGTGCTGGAGTCTTTTATCCCGAAACCCCGGGTGGTGCATCTGGTGTATCTGCCTGATTTCAGGCCGCGCGCTAAACTGACCAGCCTGATTAACTACATGACTGAAAACACTTTTTACTGATCACTGCGCAAAAACAAAAAGCGGTAAGTGATCGCTCACTTACCGCTCAGTTTTGAACATATTGAATCAGACGAAATCAGAGCTTAAAGCCCGCAACCACGGTTTCCAGCTGAACGGTCTGATCCTGCATCGCCTGCGCGGCGGCAGAAACCTGTTCGACCAGCGCGGCGTTCTGCTGCGTGGCGTTATCCAGCTGCGTGATGGCCACGTTTACCTGCTCGATGCCCAGACTTTGCTCCTGACTGGAAGACATGATTTCGTTCATCAGTGTCGCCACGTTGTTCACGCCGCCCATGACTTCATCCATTGTCGTCCCCGCCGTTGCCACCAGATTGCTGCCGGTGGAAATATCCGCCACAGAATCTTCAATCAGCTTTTTGATTTCACGCGCAGAGGTCGCCGAGCGTTGCGCCAGACTGCGCACTTCGGAGGCCACCACGGCAAAACCGCGCCCCTGTTCACCGGCACGCGCTGCTTCTACCGCCGCATTCAGCGCCAGAATGTTGGTCTGGAAAGCGATGCCGTCGATCACACTGATGATATCGACGATTTTGTGGGAGGAACGGGTGATCGACCCCATCGTTTCAACCACCTGCTTCACCACTTCCGAACCTTTTTCCGCGACTGCCGATGCATCACGCGCCAGCTGGTTAGCGCCCTCCGCATTGGCTGCATTTTGCTTAACGGTGCTGGTCAGCTGTTCCATTGAGGCTGCCGTTTCGACAATTGAGCTGGCCTGTTCTTCAGTTCGCGCGGACAAGTCCAGGTTACCGCTGGCAATCTGGCGCGACGCCGAGGTAATCGCCAGACTGCTGTCACCGACCTGACGCAAAATGGATTGCAGGAAAGACAGGAAGCTGTTGAAACTTTGATTGATCTGATTGAACTCAGGACTGCGGCTGTCCGGTAAGCGTCGGGTTAAATCCGCGCCGCCCGCTGAAAGCTGAGCGATATTTTTATTCAGTGCTGCAAGCTGGCGCATAAACACTTTAATCGCCGCAATCAGTACAATCAGCAGCAGTAAGACCATCGGGATTTGTACCAGCCCGAGACTCGTCAGAATGCTATGGCTGCGCGCCAGCAACTGACTGGTCGGCATATCGGTGGCGATATACCACGGGCCCTGAATTTTACTCATGAACATCGTATGCGACGTGCCGTCGTTGTCGTAATCCGCCACCAGAGAGGATTGATCGTTAATCTGATCCAGACCTTTGCGGATTTGCATCGCAAGCGGAGAAGTTTCGCCCAGAGACGCCAGTTTCGGCAGCTTTTCATCCGTGGAATGGCTGGTCCCGACAATGGTGCCGTCTTTCTCCACAATATAAATTGTCGCGTGAACCTTTTTCTCCATTTCCGTCACCAGCTGGTTAAAGAAGCCCAGCGTCACGTCGATAGTGGCAACGCCCCACTGTTTGTCGCCTTTATAAATCGGCATCGCACAGTTGGTGCGTGGCTGGGTGCTGGCGTCATCGAAATAGGCCGGAGCCCAGACGCACTGCCCCTTTTCACCTTTAGATGCTGCGAGATACCAGGACTGATCGAAATAATTCGGCGATTCTGCGCTATTCCAGAAAGTATTCACCGTCAGCTGATTATTACTGTTTCGGGCAAAGAAGGTGCTGAATTTGATTTTTGCGGGATCGCGCTGGTTCGGCAACGGCCAGATACCGCCACCAAACACGGCGGCATCACCATACTGATCAACCAGAGCAGGCAGCAGCCGGTCGATACTGTCGCTGTCCATTTGAGCAACGGTCTGGGTGATAGTGCGTACCTGAGACTCAACTTTATTCAGGCGATCGTTAATGGCGACGGCCACATCATCCACCTGGTTAGCCACCAGATTACTTTCCGTTTGTTTCAGCTGAGGAGCAATAAAGACCTGGATCACGATAAGCGTAACGATGACCAGCACAATAAAAAACAAGCTGATCAATGCGATAAAGCGGGATTGCGTTGTTTTTAACATTTTAGGGTACTCACAGGCGAAGCAGCGAGATCGCTGCTTAACTAGTAACGGCATTTTCTGACGATTCTTTATGTTGCTATAGTAGATATATCTGGAACCCGGATCGTATGAGTGAAAATCCAGAACATCATTCCGATGAGATTTCTTCTCAACTGGCGATTAAAACTGTGATTTGTTTCACTTTATGGTGATGAAAATCTGTCTGAAAAGTGAATGAAGTGTGCGCCACTGCGAGTTTTAAGCGGTTTTTAATGATTTCTCTTAATGTTATTCTTTAGAACAATTGAGAAAATACGGTCGAACCATTAATCATGGAGTGAACAATGGCGTGCCATTTTGCAAGATGGGCAATGACGGATGCAGAACCGGATACACACCGGTTGCCCAAAGAGATCGTATTATTCGCAAAACACCTTTCCGAAAAACAGCGCAAGCGTTTCTTAAACGGCCGCGTGCTTCTGGCAGAAATGATTTTCTACCTGTACGGAATTGCTGAACTACCTAACGTGATCACCTTACCCAGCGGTCGTCCGAGTTTCGAATCCCTTGATCTCCCTGATTTCAGCCTGGCGTATGCCGGAAGCACTGTCGGTGTCTTAATCAGCAGCGAAGGGAAAGTCGGTCTGGATCTCGAAATCATTCATGCCCGCAGTGCGCTGGTGAATCCGCAACAGCAGTTACAGCTTTCTGCGGTGGAGAAAACCTGGATTGCCATGCAATCCGATCCTGTGGAATCCTCGCTGCAACTGTGGTGTATCCGCCAGAGCATGCTGAAGATGTCCGGCCTCAACGATCAGGGTCCGCTGACGCTCAGCCTGAATCCGGCTTCTGGCCGTTTGCGGTCTGCCGTGACACCGGAGGCGCAGGTAATGAGTGATATTGAAGGGTCGATAACCTGGTCATGCGCGCAATCCCCCTCGATAATCCGCTTGCAGTGCTGGCGCTATGAACCCGAAAACGGTTTCACCCGCACACAAACACTTTCCACAGATCAGCAGTCCGAATCACCGCACTTTATGAAATTCATCAGTCTGCCGCCTGCTAAATAAAACTTCACTTATGTTTACGCTCGTCGACCCGTTTTTCGTTTATGGTTACAGGCAGTTCCTTTCGTAAAATCATCCATAACAGGAGTTAGCCATGTCAGTTACACCACTGAAGTTTGTCACACTGTTAGGTAGTCTTCGTAAAGCGTCATACAACGGCATGGTGGCGCGTACATTACCGAATGTCGCCCCTGAGGGCATCGTGATTGAAGCATTACCTTCCATCAGTGCCATTCCACTCTATGATGCGGATATTCAGCAGGAAGAAGGCTTTCCGGCGGATGTTGAAGCGATTGCGGAACAAATCCGTCAGGCGGATGGCGTCATTATCGTCACGCCGGAATATAACTATTCCGTACCGGGTGGCCTGAAAAATACCATCGACTGGATTTCACGTTTGCCAAACCAGCCGCTGGCCGGAAAGCCCGTGCTGATCCAAACCAGTTCAATGGGTCCGGTCGGTGGCGCACGCTGCCAGTATCACCTGCGCCAGATCCTGGTTTTCCTTGATGCCATGGTCATGAACAAACCTGAATTCATGGGTGGCGTCATTCAGAGCAAAGTGGATGAGCAGACAGGCGAAGTGGTTGATCAGGGGACGCTCGATTTCCTGCGCGGCCAGCTGACGGCATTTGCCGACTATACCCGCCGCGTCAGCAAATAATTCCGGTCATCAGAAATGCAAACAGCCCGCAAATGCGGGCTGTTTTTTTATCGGCGTTAAGCAGACGTCAGCGGATTAATGCCCGTCTACGAACGCGATTTTCAGCACGAACAGCAGCGCAACCACAACCACACACGGGCTGATTTCTTTCCAGCGGCCGGTGCCCAGTTTCATCACCACGTAGGAGATGAAGCCCAGCGCGATACCCTCAGTGATCGAGAAACTGAATGGCATCATCACCGCAGTGACGAACGCCGGAACGGCTTCGGTCAGGTCATCCCATGACACGCGCGCCAGGCTGGAAGTCATCAGTACGCCGACATAAATCAGCGCACCCGCTGCGGCGTATTCCGGCACCATGCCGGCCAGCGGTGAAATGAAGATCACCAGCAGGAACAGCAAACCAGTGACAACCGCAGTCAGACCGGTACGGCCACCGACGGAGACGCCGGAGGTGCTTTCAATGTAAGCGCCCACAGAAGACGTGCCGATAAATGCGCCGGCAACGGAAGATACGCTGTCTACATACAGCGCCTGTTTCATCTGCGGGAATTTACCTTTCTCATCCGCCAGACCGGCCTTGTCGGTCACGCCGATCAGCGTGCCGGAGGAGTCAAACAGGTTCACCAGCATGAAGGAGAAGATGACGCCCGCCAGACCGATATTCAGCGCGCCTTTCAGATCCACCTGACCGACAACCGTGGTGATGCTTGGCGGCATCGACCAGAAACCGGTGTAATGCACGTCGCCAATCATCAGGCCAATCACGGTGGTGACAATAATCGACACCAGCACCGAGGCATGGAAATTACGCGACGCCAGCACGGCAATAATGAAGAACCCGAGTACGCCCAGCAGCACGTTGTGCGAGGTCAGATTACCGATGGTCACGATGGTGTCAGGGTTCGGAACGATAATGCCGGCGTTTTTCAGCCCCATCATGCCGATAAACAGCCCGATACCGGCGGTAATGCCCACGCGCAGGCTGACCGGAATATTGGCAATCATCCAGTAACGGATGCGGAAAATGGTCAGCAGCAGCAAACCGACCGCGCCCCAGAAAATCGCGCCCATCCCGATCTGCCAGGAAACGCCCATCGCGCCCACGACCACAAAAGCAAAGAACGCATTCAGACCCATCGCCGGTGCCAGAGCGACCGGAAGGTTGGCGATCACGCCCATCAGGATGCTGCCGAACGCGGCAATCAGGCAGGTGGTCACGAACACGGCCTGTTTATCCATCCCCGCAACACCCAGGATCTGCGGGTTCACGAAAACGATATAGACCATGGTCAGGAAGGTAGTTAAACCGGCGATAGTTTCGGTGCGTACAGTGGTGCCGTGTTGCGTCAGTTTAAACAGACGTTCAGCCAGACCTTTACCCGCAGTCGCATTGCTCTGTGGTGTGCTCATTGGTGAGTTCCAAAATGGGGGAAAAACAATCGGGGGGTATCCTAAGGATTTTAGCCCGAAAGCGCCAGCACTGGATGTATGGGATTAAATCTATCGTTCGGGTACAGTGCCATAATGCACGCCAATAGATGAAACGCTCACAGGGAGAAAGTATGTCACAGGTTGAATGTGTCTTTTTTGATTGCGACGGTACGCTGGTGGACAGTGAATTGTTGTGCTGCGAAGCCTACGTCGAAATGTTCGCGCATTTTGGTGTGACGGTTTCTTTCGACGAAATGTATAAGAAATACAAAGGCGTCAAACTTTACGAAATCGTCGCAATTGTGAATAAAGAGCACGGTATCGATGTGCCGAAAGAAGAAATGGAAGTGGTGTTCCGCCAGCACGTCGCGCGGCTTTTCGACACTAAACTTGAGCCGATTGACGGTGCGCGTGAATTGCTGGAACACATTACCGTGCCAATGTGCGTCGTCTCCAACGGCCCAGTCACCAAAATGCAGCACTCCCTCGGACTGACCGGTTTACTGCCTTTCATGGGCGATAAGCTGTTCAGCGGCTACGATTTGCAGCGCTGGAAACCCGATCCGGCGGTATTGTACAAAGCCGCCGAGGTCATGGATGTGCCGGTGGAAAACTGCATTCTGGTAGAAGATTCCGTGGCAGGCGCACAGGCCGGGATCACCGCAGGCATCCCGGTGTTTTACTACTGCGCCGATCCGCATAACCCGCCGCTGGATCACCCGCTGGTGACGACTTTCCACGACATGCGCGAACTGCCGGGGATCTGGCGGGAGATGGGGTATCAAATCACTCGCTGAGCGAATTTTCGTAAGCCTGCATCCGCTTTTCCAGCTCCGCTAAGGATCGCAGGCCATCTGACAGCGGCAGGATTTTATCATTGAAGATTTCCAGCGACCACGGTCCGGTGAAACCTTTTCGGTTCAGCGTGCTGACGAAATCCACCAGAGGTAAATCCCCCTGACCCGGATAACAGCGGTAACTGCGGCTCCATTGCTGCACGTTCATGTCTTTGTAGGGCGCATCAGCCAGTTGCAGGAAGCTGATTTTATCCAGCGGCACTTCGTCCAGCCGGTCAAGATTGTCGCCCACGGCGAGAATATGGAAGCTGTCGAGCACAATGCCCAGCGCCGGACTGTTCACCTCACGTACGCGATCCCACGCCTGCCGGTAGCGGTTGATGTGTTTGCCCCACGCCAGCGCTTCAAAACCGATGCGGATATCATAAGGCTCCGCCATTTCAGCCAGCGCGGCGAGATCGGCAATCTGCACCTCCCGCTCCGGCGAGCTTTGCGGATCGGTGTTGCTGCACACCAGTAAATGATCGCAGCCCAGCTCGCGCATCAGGTCAAACTGACGGCGCGCGCTGGCGAGTTTTTCGATACGTTTTTCCGCCGGAACGCCTTCGAAATCGCGGAAAGGCTGCAGCAGGAAAATACGCAAGCCGAGGGAATCGGCGAGATTACGGATAGCCACCGGCTTGACCGGGCTTTTAAGCAAATCGTCTTCGAATATTTCCACACCATCAAATCCCGCAGCAGCTATCGCCGTGAGCTTTTCAGGCAAGGTTCCTGGTACTGAAACTGTCGCAATTGAACGTAAACGGGTGGTTGCAGGCAAAATAGCGTCCTTTAAGTCAGGCTTCGATACTTACAGTAGTGGACCCTCACGCCACGTTCGTCAAGTGCAGAGGCGTTGTATGAACGCGCAGATTGTAACTGAGCGACGCAATGGTTAATCTCTGTGGCGTGAATGTGGTTAATGATGAGGATAAGACGCTGAGCAGCCAAAGTTCCCCGGCGCCGGGACGTAAAAATGATCCGATAGGACTGAAGCAGCGCATTTTTGACAGCGCTTTGGCAGAATTCGCAGAATCCGGTCTGATGGGCGCACGCATGGAAAATATCGCTTCCAACGCCAGCACCACGAAACGTATGGTGGTCTATCACTACAAGACCAAAGAAGCCTTGTACATGCTGGTGCTGGAGCACGTTTACCGCGGTATCCGTCAGCACGAGCTGGATCTGGATCTCTCGTCATTTCCGCCCGCTGAAGCTATCGTCAAACTGGTCGAAGCCAGTTTTGATTTCCACGTCTCACATCCGGAATTCATTCGTATTGTTTCAACGGAAAACATGCTGCGCGGCCGGTTTATCCGTCAGTCCACCAGCATCCGTGAAATCAACAAATCGGCATTAACGCTGCTGGAAGATATTCTCGCGCGCGGCAAGCAAAGCCATCTTTTCAAAGAAGATGCGCAGGCACGCGACGTTCACCGTCTGATCAGCAGCCTGTGCGTGCACCAGGTTGCCAACCAGTACACGTTCGGCGCATTGTTTGAAAATCCGGATGAAGTGGATTTACAGACCGCCCATTACCGTCAGCTGGCCGTCATGGTTGCCCTGCGCTACGTGATGAAGTAATTGTGCTGATCGGACGCTGTTATAGAGCGGATAGCAAAAAGGCCTCGTAAGAGGCCTTTTTTTGTCGGGCAATATCAGCCAGCGATTATTCTTTCGGCGCGTCTTTGCCGTCTGTCAGCAGTTTGTCCAGCGCATCGCCGCCCACGTGACGGAAATCCTGACCCTTCACGAAGTAGAAAATGAATTCGCAGATGTTCTGGCAACGGTCGCCGATACGCTCAATAGAACGGGCGCAGAACAGCGCAGTCAGCACGCTCGGGATAGTGCGCGGATCTTCCATCATGTAGGTCATCAGCTGGCGCACAATGCCTTCATATTCCTGATCCACTTTCTTGTCTTCACGGTAAATACGCACCGCTTCGTCAAGATCCATACGTGCAAACGCATCCAGCACATCATGCAGCATTTCTACGGTGTGGCGACCCAGAGATTCCAGGCTGACCAACAGCGGCTGATGCAGATGCGAGAATTTTTCCAGCGCCGTACGGCAGATTTTATCTGCCACGTCACCGATACGTTCGAGTTCAGAAATGGTTTTGATGATCGCCATCACCAGACGCAAATCGCTGGCGGTCGGCTGGCGCTTGGCAATAATGCGCACACAGGCTTCGTCGATCGCCACTTCCATCAGGTTAACTTTGTCATCACCTTTGATGACGCGCTGCGCCAGTTCGGCATCCTGATTATGCATCGCCGTAATGGCATCAGTCAGTTGTTGCTCGACCAGCCCGCCCATTGCCAGAACCTGCGTGCGGATGTGTTCAAGCTCGGCGTTAAACTGGCCGGATATGTGTTTGTTTAAGTTCAGGTTGTCCATTGTTCTTACCTCAACCGTAGCGGCCAGTAATGTAATCTTCAGTCTGTTTGCGCGCTGGCGACGTGAACAGCGAGTCGGTATCGCTGTATTCGATCAGTTCGCCCAGATACATAAACGCAGTGCGATCTGAACAACGCGCAGCCTGCTGCATGTTGTGGGTCACGATCACCACGGTGTAATCAGATTTTAGCTCGGTGATCAGTTCTTCGATACGACCGGTAGAAATCGGATCCAGCGCAGAACAAGGTTCGTCGAGCAGCAGAACGTCTGGGCGGATCGCAATACCGCGGGCGATACACAGACGCTGTTGCTGACCACCGGACAGGCTGTAACCGCTCTGGTGCAGCTTATCTTTGGATTCGTTCCACAGCGCGGCCTTGGTCAGTGCCCATTGCACGCGCTCATCCATATCGGTACGGGAAAGCTTTTCAAACAGACGCACACCAAACGCGATGTTGTCGTAAATCGACATCGGGAATGGCGTCGGTTTCTGGAAGACCATGCCGACTTTGGCGCGCAGCAACGCGATATCCTGCCTATCCACCAGAATGTTTTCGCCATCGAGCAGGATTTCACCTTCTGCGTGCTGTTCCGGATACAGCTGATACATTTTGTTGAACGTACGCAGCAGCGTGGACTTACCACAGCCGGACGGGCCAATGAATGCCGTAACTTCGTTCTTGGCGATATCCAGGGAAATATTTTTCAGCGCGTGGAATTTGCCGTAATAAAAGTTCAGATCGCGAACCTGAATCTTGCTGTTGGATGCGTCAGTCATTCGACTCATTAAGACATCTCTCTTATTCGCGCGCCGCGTGGCGACGCCGGGTAAACAGTGACGGCAGCCGTTTTCGTCTGCCATCGATAATGAATGAACTTATTGCTTTTTCGGCGCGAAAATCACACGCGCCAGAATGTTCAGCAGCAGCACGCACACCGTAATCAGCAGCACGCCCGCCCAGGCCAGTTGTTGCCACTCGCCAAACGGGCTCATCGCAAACTTAAAGATAGTCACCGGCAGGTTGGCAATCGGCTGCATCATGTCAGTGCTCCAGAACTGGTTGGAGAGTGACGTGAACAGCAGCGGCGCGGTTTCACCGGCAATACGGGCAATCGCCAGCAAAATACCGGTGATAATGCCGGAAACAGACGCTTTCAGCGTGATGGCCGAAATCATTTTCCATTTCGGCGTACCCAGCGCGTAAGCCGCTTCACGCAGGCTGTCGGGCACCAGTTTCAGCATGTTTTCCGTGGTACGGATAACAATCGGGATTTGTAACAACGCCAGCGCCAGAACGCCCGCCCACCCAGAGAAGTGACCCATTTTTGCCACCATAATGGTGTACACAAACAGGCCGACAACGATGGATGGCGCAGAAAGCAAAATGTCGTTGATGAAGCGAATGAATTCAGCGAGCCAGGATTTGCGACCATATTCGGCCAGATAAATCCCCGCCATTACGCCCAGCGGCGTACCGATGACCGTCGCCCATAAAATCAGTAATCCGCTGCCCGCAATGGCATTCGCCAGACCGCCGCCCGCCGTGTTCGGTGGTGGCGTGTTTTGCGTGAACAGCGCCAGCGACATCCCGTCCACACCTTTAACGATGGTGGTAAACAGGATCCAGACCAGCCAGAACAGACCAAAAGCCATGGTCATCATCGAGACCATCAGCGCGATACGATTTTTCTGACGGCGCCATGCCTGACGTTTACGGCGTGATTCCAGTAATGCTGCGTTACTTTGCATGTCGAGTGTCGTCATCTTAACGGCCCTCTTTCTTAGCCAGACGCAGGATCATCACTTTCGACAGCGCCAGGACAATAAAGGTGATAACAAACAAGATCAGCCCCAGTTCCATCAGCGCGGCAGTGTGCAGGCCGGCTTCCGCTTCGGCAAATTCGTTTGCCAGTGCGGAGGTAATACTGTTGCCCGGCGCATAAAGTGAGGCGCTGTCGAGCTGGTAGGTGTTACCGATAATAAAGGTCACTGCCATGGTTTCGCCCAGTGCGCGTCCCAGACCTAACATCACGCCACCGATAACGCCGTTTTTGGTGAAAGGCAACACGATGCGCCAGATCACTTCCCACGTGGTGCAACCAATGCCGTAAGCAGATTCTTTCATCATCACCGGCGTTTGCTCGAACACGTCACGCATGACGGAGGCAATGTACGGGATGATCATAATGGCGAGAATGACGCCCGCCGCCAGAATACCGATACCAAAACCCGGGCCGGCGAACAGTGCGCCAACAATCGGGATACCGGAAAGTACATCACCCACCGGTGTCTGGAAGTACTGCGCAAACAGCGGTGCAAAGACAAACAGACCCCACATGCCATAAACAATGCTGGGGATCGCCGCCAGCAGTTCGATAGCAATACCCAGCGGGCGTTTCATCCAGTTCGGCGCCAGCTCAGTGAGGAATAATGCGATACCAAAGCTGACAGGAACTGCAATCAGCAAGGCAATAATGGAGGTCACGACCGTGCCGTAAATCGGCACCAGTGCGCCGAATTGTTCGTTCGGAGCATCCCAGGTTTTCGTCCACAGGAAGGATAAACCAAACTTTTCGATGCTCGGCAGGGAAGCAATAAACAGCGAGACGATAATGCCGCCCAGCATGAATAGCACAATCAGCGCAGCCAGTTTGACCAGAGCGCCGAAGATGATGTCACCGTTTTTGCTGGGTGCCTTGATAGCCGGCTTGTATTCAGCCATACCACTCTCTTTTAATTCAGATTTAATTCCCTCCCCGGCCGGAGAGGGAATGAAGCAGAGTTACTATACCCAAAATAATTGGAGTTGCACCAAGCCAGCTGCAAGTGAATCCCGGTGAGCTTACTCAGGTAAGTGATTCGGGTGAACGAGCGCAGCTAACGCCGGTGCAGCTTCAGGTATGACGGGTATTCCTAGTACAGTGCTTTGCCGCTGCTGTCTTTAACGTTGGTTTTCCATGCTGCACGGATCTGCTCAACCACTGATTCAGGCAGAGCTGCGTAATCCAGATCGGTCGTCAGCTTGTTGCCGTTTTTGTAAGCCCAGTCGAAGAACTTCAGCACTTCAGTGCCTTTCGCTGCATCTTGCTGATCTTTGTAAATCAGAATGAAGGTGGTGGAGCTGATTGGCCACGCATTGTCACCTTTCTGATTAGTCAGGTCCTGAGCGAAGGTTTTGCTCCAATCAGCGCCTTTAGCCGCTGCGCTGAAGGATTCTTCAGTCGGGCTGATCGCTTTACCGTCAGCATCAACCAGCTTGGTGTAAGCCAGGTTGTTTTGCTTGGCGTAAGCATATTCTACATAACCGATTGAACCAGGCAGACGCTGAACAAAGGCTGCAACGCCGTCGTTACCTTTACCGCCGAGACCCGTTGGCCAGTTCACAGTAGAACCAGAACCGATTTTGTCTTTCCACTCGCTGTTTACTTTCGCCAGGTAGCTGGTGAAGACATAAGAGGTACCGGAACCGTCAGCACGGCGAACGACCGCGATGTTGGTGTCTGGCAGTTTCACGCCCGGGTTCAGCTTGGTGATCGCCGCGTCGTTCCACTTTTTGATTTTGCCGAGGTAGATATCACCCAGCGTTGCGCCGTCCAGCGTCAGCTGACCGGATTTGATCCCCGGGATGTTAACAGCCAGTACCACGCCACCGATCACGGTAGGGAACTGGAACAGGCCGTTTTTGGCCAGATCTTCGTCTTTCATCGGGGCATCAGATGCGCCGAAGTCTACGGTCTTGGCGATGATTTGTTTTACGCCGCCGGAAGAACCGATGCCCTGATAGTTAACCTGAGTACCGGTTTCTTTCTGATATGCGTCAGCCCACTTAGCGTAAACAGGAGCTGGGAAGGTACCGCCAGCGCCAGTCAGGTTAGTGGCAGCGAAAGCAGACATTGCTGTGAGGGAGAAAGTCGCTGCTACAAGACCGGCGACGGTGTTACGCATCAATTTCATGTTCCACTCCTGGTGGTTTTAAACTTCCCGACTGATGTCGACGTTAATTAAAGTGTTTGGCACAGGAGGAAAATAGGACAGTTTAGTGACAGTAAAATGTACGTTATATGACAGTTTTATGACACTGGTCACAATTCGAACCATACGGGCAAAATGCGGGGGTTTTAAGCGGGAAATGCCGGTTGTGACACCGGCAGATGACAAAAAGCGGGCAAATTATCGCCCTTTCTTCTTACGTCCGGGCTGCGCAAAACGCTTACGGGAGCCTGAATTACCCTCCGGTTTTTCGGCATTTTTCGGTTTTGTGACAGCGGGTTTTGCAGCAGTGGGTTTCTTAGCCTGAGCAGTTTTTGCCTGCGCTTTTTTCGCCGGTTTATCTTCAGACGACGAATTTTCAATCAGTTTAAATAACTCAATCAGTTCATCATCGGTCAGGTCGCGCCATTCGCCCAGCGGCAATCCTTTCAGATTGATGTTCATGATGCGCACGCGTTCGAGCTTAGTGACTTCAAAACCAAAGTGCTTGGTCATACGGCGGATCTGGCGGTTAAGCCCCTGAACCAGCGTAATACGAAACACCATCGGCGCTTCTTTCTTCACTTTGCACTTTTTCGTCACGGTACCGAGCATCGGCACGCCCGCGCCCATACCGGCAATAAACTCGTCTGTGATCGGCTTGTTGACGGTCACAATGTATTCTTTTTCGTGGTCGTTACCGGCACGCAGGATTTTGTTGACCAGATCACCGTGATTGGTCAGTAAAATCAGGCCCTGGGAATCTTTATCCAGACGGCCAATCGGGAAGACGCGTTTGCTGTGGTTAACGAAATCACGGATGTTGTCCCGCTCACCTTCTTCCATCGTGGTGATGATGCCGACAGGTTTGTTCAGCGCGATCAGTACCAGATCTTCTTCATCACGCGGCTCGATAACCTGACCATTCACTTTCACCACATCGCCGGCAAATACCTGAGCCCCTACCGCGGCACGCCTGCCGTTAATAAAAACATTTCCCTGTTCGATGTAACGATCGGCATCGCGGCGCGAGCAAATTCCGCTCTCGCTGATGTATTTGTTAAGACGAATGGAGTCGGTCTGCATTGAGCAAAGCACCTTCAGAAAAACGCGAACTATACCTTATCCGGCGCGGGTTACGAAGTCTGAGAGAAGAAAATCGTGACCGTTTACTGAGAAAGAGACAAACCGGAAACAATAAAAAAGCGCCCCGAAAGGCGCTCAGAGAATCAGCGACTGAACCGGTCGATTTTATTCGACGGTCACAGACTTCGCCAGGTTACGCGGCTGGTCAACGTCGGTGCCTTTAATCAGCGCAACGTAGTAGGACAGCAACTGTAACGGCACGGTGTAGAAAATCGGTGCGACGATTTCTTCAACGTGTGGCAGCTGGATAATTTTCATCCCTTCGCTGTCAGTGAAACCGGCGTCCTGATCGGCGAAGACATACAGCAGCCCGCCACGGGCGCGCACTTCTTCGATATTCGATTTCAGTTTTTCCAGCAATTCGTTATTAGGTGCAACGACGATCACCGGCATATCCGCGTCAATCAGCGCCAGCGGGCCATGTTTCAGCTCGCCCGCCGCATAAGCTTCTGCGTGAATATAGGAAATCTCTTTCAGCTTCAGTGCACCTTCCATCGCGATCGGATACTGATCGCCGCGACCGAGGAACAGGGCGTGATGCTTGTCAGAGAAACCTTCAGCCAGAGATTCGATGGTTTTATCCAGCGACAGCATTTGTTCGATACGCGCAGGCAACGCCTGGAGCGCGTGAACAATGTCATGCTCAACTTGCGGGCTAATCCCTTTCAGACGGCCCATGCGAGCCACCAGCATCAGCAGAACGGTCAGCTGCGTGGTGAACGCTTTAGTAGAGGCCACGCCAATTTCGGTTCCGGCTTTAGTCATCAGCGCCAGATCGGATTCACGTACCAGAGAAGAACCGGCCACGTTACAGACCGCCAGAGAACCGAGATAACCCAGCTCTTTGGACAGACGCAGCGCTGCCAGCGTATCAGCCGTTTCACCAGACTGAGAAAGCGTGATGATAAGGCTGCCCGGACGAACAGCGGATTTGCGATAGCGGAATTCTGACGCGATTTCGACATCACATGGCATACCGGCCAGAGATTCGAACCAGTAACGAGCCACCATGCCGGAATTGTAAGACGTCCCGCAGGCGATGATCTGCACGTGCTGAACACGGGACAGAATTTCGTCAGCTTTTTCGCCCAGCTCGCTCAGATTGACTTCGCCGTGATTAAAACGCCCTTCCAGGGTGTTTTTAATGGCCAGCGGCTGTTCGTAAATCTCTTTTTGCATGTAGTGACGGTAAACGCCTTTGTCACCGGCGTCGTACTGTACTTTGGATTCGATTTCTTCACGCTCAACGGCATGACCATTTTTGTCATATACGCTGACAGAACGGCGCTTAACCTCAGCAACATCACCTTCTTCCAGGAACAGGAAGCGGCGGGTAACAGGTAACAGCGCCAGCTGGTCGGAAGCGATGAAGTTTTCACCCACGCCACGACCAATCACCAGCGGGCTACCGGAACGGGCCGCGACCAGAACAGACGGGTCGCGGCGGTCCATCACTACCGTACCGTACGCGCCACGCAGTTGCGGGATAACACGCTGAACGACTTCAAGCAGCGTGCCGCCCTGAAGTTGTTCCCAATGCACCAGATGCGCGATCACTTCGGTATCCGTTTCAGAATCAAAACGGTAGCCGCGTTCAATCAGTAATTCACGCAGAGGTTCGTGGTTTTCGATAATACCGTTATGCACTACCGCAATGTAATCAGACACATGCGGGTGGGCATTGGCTTCAGAAGGCTCGCCATGTGTTGCCCAGCGGGTGTGAGCAATACCGGTACCGCCGTGCAACGGATGTTCATCCAGCGCATCGGCCAGCATCTGGACTTTGCCCAGACGACGCAGACGTCCCATTTTCCCGTCGGCATCAATCACAGCCAGACCGGCTGAGTCATAACCGCGGTATTCGAGACGGCGTAAACCTTCCAACAAAATTTCAGCAATATCGCGTTGCGCCACAGCGCCTACAATTCCACACATCAGTTTTATTCCTATAGAAGGTCCTTCGGGACCTTTTTTGATGCCTGACCTGATTTATCCACAAGCCCCGTTTTCCGGTGTACTTGCGGTTCCCCGAGCCTTGTAGAGAGTTGGGGATTATTATGTTTTGGGCTGAATTTCGAAGAAAACGCAGACCAAAACACAATGAGATAAACAAACATCAGGCGCAGAGAACTGCGCCTGAATGCTTAAATCTCAGAATAGCTTATTTTTTCTTCACCGGTTTCTGCCAGTCAGGTTTATGCACCTGCGGTAAACGACTTAGCAGCAGACCGTTTTCTGGCACATCGCGCGTCACTGTCGTACCCGCAGCGATAGTCACGTTATTACCCACGGTGACTGGCGCGACCAGCTGTGTGTCAGACCCGACGAAGACATCATTACCGATGACAGTTTTATGCTTGTTCACGCCGTCGTAGTTACAGGTGATGGTGCCCGCACCGATATTCACGTTGTCGCCAATCTCGGCATCGCCAAGATAGGAAAGATGACCGGCTTTCGAGCCTTTACCCAGACGCGCCTTTTTAATTTCGACGAAATTACCTACATGCGCGCCTTCAGCCAGTTCAGCGCCGGGGCGCAGACGGGCAAACGGTCCGACAGTACAACCGCTTTCCAGCACCGCATCTTCGAACACGCTGTACGGGCTGACTTCACAGTCATCACCTATCACGCAGTTCTTCAGCACGCAGCCTGTACCAATTTTGACGCGATCGCCCAGTTTTACCTGGCCTTCAATGATCACGTTAGTGTCGATCACCACATCAATACCGTGCGCCAGTTCACCGCGCAGATCAAACCGCGCCGGATCCATCAACATCACGCCTTCCAGCAACAGACGCTCAGCCTGTTCGCTCTGATATACGCGCTCGAGACGGGAAAGTTGCAGGCGATTATTTACGCCGTCCACTTCGCTGTTTCGCGCCGGATGCACGGTGGCGATCAGATGCCCTTCAGCATGCGCCATCGCAATAATATCGGTGATGTAGTATTCACCCTGCGCGTTATTGTTGTTCAGCTGACCGAGCCAGCGTTTGAATGACGCGCCGTTAGCCACCAGAATACCGGTGTTAATTTCCTGAATTTTCAGCTGTTCTTCGCTGGCATCTTTCTGCTCAATGATGCCGGTAACAATACCGTTCTCACGAACAATGCGGCCATAACCGGTCGGGTCATCCAGCACAACGGTCAGTAAACCAATGCCGCCATCAGGCTTGGCTTTGAGTAATTCGTTCAGGGTCTCGACGGAAATCAGCGGAACATCGCCGTACAGCATCAGCACATCTTCATCATCGGCAAAGAACGGCGCCGCCTGCTGCATTGCATGACCTGTGCCCAGTTGCTCTGCCTGCAATACCCAATTCAGATCACTGCCTGCCAGATTTTTCTTCAGTAAATCGCCGCCGTGGCCATAGACCAGATGCACGTTCCGGGCACCCACTTGCGTGGCCGCATCAATGACGTGCTGAACCATTGGCTTGCCGGCCAAAGGATGAAGAACTTTCGGAAGGTTGGAGTACATGCGTGTCCCCTTGCCCGCGGCAAGGATCACCACACTCAGTGCGCTGTTCGACATAAGTAACCTGACAAATCCAATTTGAGTGACAAAAGTAACCCGTTCAGTGCGCGGATTACTACATATTTCGCTTCAAAAACCACCCGCAGACCGCAGTCAGCAAGGGTTGTATGCTGCATAGACTACACCAAAAAAACTGAGGGTAAAGTGTCGATTAATCACGCAAGTATTCCACTAAAAGCGAAAATTTGCGTTGGGAAAAACACTGAAAATGTACTTTTTTAAAGGCAAAAAAAAAGCGACCCGAAGGTCGCTTTTCTAACTGATGTCGTTACATCGCTTTTCTGGTCAGTTCGATAACGCGAAGTTTCGCGATCGCCTTAGCCAGTTCCGCTGACGCCTGAGCGTAATCAACGTCGCCGTGAGAACCACTAATGTGTTCTTCCGCTTTGCGCTTAGCTTCAAGCGCGCGCGCTTCGTCGAGGTCTTGCCCACGGATTGCAGTATCAGCCAACACGGTCGTTGCATTCGGCTGCACCTCAAGGATGCCACCAGAAAGATAGATATACTCTTCTTCACCGTGTTCTTTAACAATGCGCACCATGCCAGGCTTGATGGCGGTGAGCAGCGGAGCATGCCCGGGGAAAATCCCCAGCTCGCCTTCGCTACCCGTCACCTGGATTTTTTGTACCATGCCTTCAAACATACGTTTTTCAGCACTGACAACGTCCAGATGGTAAGCTTTTTCAGCCATGTCATCCTCTCTCACAACAAGCTAGCGTTACAGTTTTTTGGCTTTTTCCACTGCTTCATCAATGGTGCCAACCATGTAGAACGCTTGTTCCGGCAGGTGATCGTAGTCGCCGTCCATAATACCTTTGAAACCACGAATGGTATCTTTCAGCGATACGAACTTGCCCGGAGAACCGGTGAAGACTTCGGCCACGAAGAATGGCTGGGACAGGAAGCGCTGAATCTTACGCGCACGGGATACGACCAGTTTGTCATCTTCTGACAATTCGTCCATACCCAGGATCGCGATGATGTCTTTCAGTTCCTGGTAACGTTGCAAAATAGACTGCACGCCACGAGCCACATCGTAGTGTTCCTGACCAACAACCAGTGGATCCAGCTGACGGCTGGTAGAATCCAGTGGGTCAACCGCCGGGTAGATACCCAGTGACGCGATCTGACGGCTCAGAACCACGGTCGCATCTAAGTGAGCGAAGGTGGTCGCTGGAGATGGGTCAGTCAAGTCATCCGCAGGAACGTAAACGGCCTGTACGGAGGTGATAGAACCACTTTTGGTCGAGGTGATACGTTCTTGCAGAGCGCCCATCTCTTCCGCCAGCGTTGGCTGATAACCTACCGCTGATGGCATACGACCCAGAAGTGCAGACACTTCGGTACCGGCCAGGGTGTAACGGTAAATGTTGTCAACGAACAGCAGTACGTCACGACCTTCATCACGGAATTTCTCCGCCATGGTCAGGCCGGTCAGTGCAACGCGCAGACGGTTACCAGGTGGCTCATTCATCTGACCATAGACCAGAGAAACTTTGTCGATAACGTTGGAGTCGGTCATTTCGTGATAGAAGTCGTTACCCTCACGAGTACGTTCACCCACGCCCGCAAACACAGAATAACCGGAGTGCTCGATCGCGATGTTACGGATCAGCTCCATCATGTTTACAGTTTTACCCACACCCGCACCACCGAACAGACCGACTTTACCGCCCTTAGCGAACGGACACATCAGGTCCATAACTTTGATACCGGTTTCCAGCAATTCCTGGGAGTTTGCCAGCTCTTCATAAGAAGGCGCAGCACGGTGAATAGCACGACGTTCTTCTTCGCCGATTTCACCTTTCATGTCGATTGGTTCACCCAATACGTTCATGATACGACCCAGAGTCGCTTTACCAACCGGAACTTCAATTGGGTGTTCCAGGTTGTTCACTTTCAGACCGCGACGCAGGCCGTCTGAGGTACCCATTGCGATACAACGAACAACGCCGCCGCCTAACTGTTGCTGTACTTCCAGCACCAGTTTGGAGGTACCGTTTTCTACCTCAAGAGCATTGTACACGTTCGGTACTGCATCCTGAGGGAACTCGACGTCCACCACGGCGCCGATTACCTGGATAATCTTTCCAGTAGCCATCTTGAATCCTCTACGTAATTCGTAAACCTAGCTTAAACCGCGGAGGCTCCCCCGACGATCTCGGTGAGTTCCTGAGTGATGCTGGCCTGACGAGCTTTGTTGTATACCAACTGCAGCTCTTTGATCAGGCTGCCGCCGTTATCGGTTGCGGCTTTCATCGCTACCATTCGCGCGGCCTGTTCGCTGGCCAGGTTTTCTACGACGCCCTGATAAACCTGAGATTCCACGTAGCGACGCAGGAGGGTGTCCAGCAAGGCTTTAGGGTCCGGCTCATACAGGTAATCCCAGGACTTCTTCGCCAGTTCGCCATCTTCTGCCGGTGGCAGTGGTAACAGCTGAACGATGCGGGGTTCCTGAGACATGGTATTGATAAATTTATTGCTGACAACGCATAACTTGTCTAAGCGACCTTCGTCGAAAGCCTGCAACATCACTTTTACGGGTCCGATCAGTTCTGACAGAGAAGGGTTATCCCCCATGCCAGTCACCTGAGCAACAACGTTGCCCCCTACGGAGCCGAAGAAAGAGGCTGCTTTGGAACCGATCAGTGCGAGATCAACTTCAACACCTTTTTCGGACCAGCCTTTCATCTCTGACAGCAGCTTTTTGAACAGGTTAATGTTCAGACCACCACAAAGACCACGGTCGGTAGACACCACCAGATACCCGACGCGCTTAATTTCACGCTCATCCAGGTACGGGTGCTTGTATTCCAGATTACCAAGCGCGAGGTGACCAATCACTTCACGGATGGTTTCTGCATAAGGACGGCTGGCCGCCATGCGATCCTGCGTTTTACGCATTTTGGAGGCGGCGACCATTTCCATCGCTTTAGTGATCTTTTGCGTGTTTTGCACGCTGCTGATCTTACTACGTATCTCTTTTCCGCCGGCCATCTCTGCTTCTCCTCAAGACCAAACGGCCTGCCGGGTTTTAATACCAGCAGGACCGTTTAGTGTTACCAGGACTGGGTTGCTTTGAAGGTATCGAGGATATTTTTGAATTTACCCTCGATCTCATCGTTATACGCACCAGTTTGGTTGATTTGCTGCAGAAGCTCGCCGTGCTCACGGTCGGCATAAGCCAACAGTGCCGCTTCGAAGCTACCGACTTTAGACAATTCAACGTCTTCCAGATAACCACGTTCTGCTGCGAAGATGATCAGAGACTGCGCGACGATTGACATCGGAGCGTATTGCTTCTGCTTCAGCAGCTCGGTCACTTTCTGACCATGGTTCAGCTGTTTACGCGTTGCTTCGTCCAGATCTGAGGCGAACTGCGAGAACGCAGCCAGCTCACGATACTGTGCCAGAGCAGTACGAATACCACCGGACAGTTTCTTCATGATCTTAGTCTGAGCAGCACCACCAACACGGGATACCGAAATACCCGGGTTAACCGCAGGACGAATACCGGCGTTGAACAGGTTTGATTCCAGGAAGATCTGACCATCTGTAATCGAGATTACGTTGGTCGGAACGAACGCGGAAACGTCACCTGCTTGCGTTTCGATAATTGGAAGCGCAGTCAGGGAACCGGTTTTGCCTTTCACTTCACCCTTGGTGAATGCTTCAACATACTCGGCGTTAACACGCGCAGCACGTTCCAGCAGACGGGAGTGGAGATAGAAAACGTCGCCAGGGTAAGCTTCACGACCTGGTGGACGACGAAGCAGCAGGGAAATCTGACGGTAAGCAACAGCCTGTTTAGACAGGTCATCATAAACGATCAGTGCGTCTTCACCGCGGTCACGGAAGTATTCACCCATTGCGCAACCGGAGTACGGTGCCAGGTATTGCAGTGCAGCAGATTCTGATGCAGTTGCAACAACAACGATGGTGTTTGCCAGTGCGCCGTGCTCTTCCAGTTTACGAACCACGTTAGAAATAGTGGACGCTTTCTGGCCGATAGCCACATAGATACATTTGATGCCGGAATCACGCTGGTTGATGATCGCATCGATCGCCAGAGCTGTTTTACCGGTTTGACGGTCACCGATGACCAGTTCACGCTGACCACGACCAATTGGGATCATGGCATCAACGGACTTATAACCTGTTTGCACAGGCTCATCTACGGACTGACGTTCGATAACGCCAGGTGCGATCGCTTCAACAGCTGAGAAGCCGTCATGCTCTACCGGACCTTTACCGTCAATAGGTGCACCCAGGGTGTTAACAACGCGACCTAACAGGCCACGGCCAACAGGAACTTCCAGGATACGACCCGTACATTTTACTTTCATACCTTCGGCGAGGTCAGCGTAAGGGCCCATTACAACGGCACCTACAGAGTCGCGCTCCAGGTTCAGGGCGATAGCGTAGCGGTTACCCGGCAGCGCAATCATTTCGCCTTGCATGACATCGGCTAAGCCGTGCACGCGGATGATCCCGTCACTGACGGAAACGATAGTACCTTCATTGTGAGCTTCGCTCACCACATTGAACTGAGCAATGCGCTGCTTGATCAGTTCGCTGATTTCGGTGGAATTCAGTTGCATGCTCCAGTCCCCTTAAGACTGCAAGACGTCTGCCAGGCGTTCAAGACGACTGCGAACGCTGCCATCAATCACCATATCACCTGCACGGATTACGACACCGGCAAGAACAGACTTGTCAATTTTGCAATTCAGCTTAACTTTGCGAGACAGACGTTTTTCCATCGCAGCAGCAATTTTTGCCTGCTGTTCTTCCGTAAGCGGATTTGCTGAAGTCACTTCAACTTCAGCAACAGCCTCGAGAGAGGCGCGCAGTTCGATAAACTGCTCCAGCACTTGCGGAAGAACGCGTAAACGTCCATTTTCAGCCATTACCTTAATCAGGTTTTGGCCTGCGTCGTCGAGTTCGTCACCACATACGGCAATAAACGTTTTAGACAAAGTTTCAGGCGCGCTAGCACCGGAAAGCAGTTCTTCAATTTGTTCATTGCGCGTGACTTCAGCCGTGAACGCTAGCATGGATTGCCAGCGATCTAAGCTTTGGTGCTCAACGGCAAAGTCAAAAGCTGCTTTGGCGTAGGGGCGAGCTACAGTTACAAATTCAGACATCAGCCCCTCCCTCCTTACAGTTCAGCGACCAGTTTATCAACGATGTCGCTGTTAGCAGCTTCATCCACGGAACGTTCGATGATCTTCTCGGCGCCAGCAATGGCCAAAATTCCGACTTGCTTACGCAACTCTTCACGGGCGCGTTGGCGTTCGGCGTCGATCTCTGCCTTGGCTTGCGTCACGATCTTGTTACGTTCCTGCTCGGCTTCAGCTTTTGCTTCGTCGACGATTTGAGCTTTACGCTTGTTCGCCTGATCGATGATTACCTGAGCTTCTGCTTTGGCTTTCTTCAGTTGGTCGGTCGCATCGGCTTGCGCTAAGTCCAGCTCTTTTTTGGCACGTTCTGCGGAAGATAAACCTTCAGAAATTTCTTTCTGACGTTTTTCGATGGCAGCCATAATTGGCGGCCATACGTACTTCATGCAGAACCAGACAAACAGGACGAACGCGATAGCCTGGCCGAGGATTGTTGCGTTAAGATTCACAGCACAATGCCTCTTTCAAAGTGAATTATTTGATGTAGTTCGATTAACGCTGAGCGAACTCAGTGTTAGGCGACAGCAAACATCACGTACAGACCCAGACCAACCGCAATCATTGGGATTGCATCGACCAGACCCATAACGATAAAGAACTGTGTACGCAACAGAGGGATCAGGTCAGGCTGACGTGCAGCACCTTCCAAGAATTTACCACCCAAGATGCCGATACCGATTGCAGCACCGATTGCCGCCAGGCCCATCATCACAGCGGCAGCCATGTACAGCAGATCCATACTCAGGTTTTCCATGACAGTCTCCAGTTTGTTTCAGTTAAAACGCAGTAGTGTTGAAAGAAAATCAGTGTTTTTCAGATGCCATCGAGAGATAGACAATCGTCAGAACCATGAAAATAAAGGCTTGTAGCGTAATGATCAGTATGTGGAAAATGGCCCAAGGCACATTCAGAACCCACTGTGACCACCACGGCAACAGGCCAGCAATAAGGATGAAGATCAACTCACCCGCATACATATTGCCAAACAGTCGCAGACCCAGTGAAACTGGTTTAGACAGCAGGCTGACACCTTCAAGAATCAGGTTAACCGGAATGAAAACCGGATGATTGAATGGCTGCATTGTCAGTTCTTTAATGAAACCGCCAAAGCCTTTCATCTTAATGCTATAGAAAAGAATCAGAATGAATACGCCAAGTGCCATGGACAACGTGATGTTCACGTCAGCCGTAGGAACCACACGCAACGCTGGCAGACCAAAGATGTGCTCGCCGATGAATGGCAGCAAATCGATTGGCAGCAAATCCATCAGGTTCATCATAAACACCCAGACGAAGACGGTCAGCGCGAGAGGTGCAATCACTTTGCTTTTGCCGTGATACATGTCACGCACGCTGCTGTCGACGAAACCAACGACCAGTTCAACTGCGGTTTGCAGTTTACCCGGGACACCGCTGGTGGCGTTTTTGGCTACGCGATGGAAAATAACCAGAAAGAGTACTCCGAGGAACACGGAGAAAAACATCGAATCGATGTTAATCGACCAGAATCCCGTCCCGATCTGAAGCTGAGTCAGATGGTGACCGATATACTCTTGTGGAGTAGAGATTTCTCCTGATGCAGACATGATGCCTCTTACCCTTTAGTAGTTAAGTACGGTAACTGTTAATGACGGCCGGTGCCAAAATCTGGGTCATCAACACCGATAAATAGGCCAACCCCAACGGAGCAAATGCCGCCTTAAACAGGCCAAGTGCGATAACCATTAAGATCACCGTAACCAGCACCTTCAGCGCTTCTCCGATAGCAAAGGACCAGGCAACCCGTCCAGAGACCGTTGTTTGCGCCTGGTGGCGCCATGCAAACAGCATGAACAGTACATTTGGCACCCAGGCGGCCAAACCACCCATAAGAGCCGATGTGGTCCATTCCAGGCTTTTAAGACCAAATACTGCACTGAGCAGAACAAAGGTCAATAACTGCAGTATCAACAGCTTTCTGGCAACCTTCACACTATTTGTACTGTGTAAAATACCGGATACAGACATGACGTTTGTTCTCTCCGTATCAAGTACCTAGCTGGAGGTAGACTGAATGCCGTATATCACTGCCTTTACTGTTTTGAGTCAAGCAGCAAAAACCGAGCAAATTATACGGGGCACAGGGACGAATTCAATGGATAAG
This sequence comes from Rahnella sp. ATs2, assembly GCF_051851855.1. Lineage (NCBI taxonomy): Bacteria > Pseudomonadati > Pseudomonadota > Gammaproteobacteria > Enterobacterales > Yersiniaceae > Rahnella > Rahnella sp. ATs2. The sequence goes on from NZ_JBLYPL010000015.1 coordinate 127,703, forward strand.
TAGCGAAAAGGTGAACAATTATTTAAATTTTCCCCTTCACGACTATTTTAACAACCAAACTATAGCTGAATTTGCCCTTTTTGGTTTGATACGGTTATTTCATCACCCGACAAAGAAGCGTGCACTGGATCACATAATTAACGCAGGACACTTTATATACCCTGCACTGTTTGAATGTCTTTAGCTAATCAGGCCTTTTAAAACCTTTATAAATCAATTTGTTAATAAAACACTGCTCGTTAAACAAACTTATTTAAAAATAACCACGATTTATTGACACAACAACCCAACAAATAACAACATTTTCATTACAAGTTGAATATCCGCAGGGTGACGGACGTTCAATTTCACAAGTGACTATTACAGTCCGGATTAAAATAAAAACATCTCTTAAATGCTATCAGTGTGTAAAAAAGCGGTGATAGAGAGTTTGCCACCGCTATATAATTAGCCTGCTCATTTTAACTGTGTTAACACAGCCGTTTTTTAAATATTATTTGATAAAACGCAACTTTAGTTTGAGAGAAGAATGACGAGATGACGTTCCCCGTCAAGTTCTGGTACCTGCAGTTTTATGACAGATTCCAAAGTGATACCTTCCGGTAATGCGGCCAGTTCATCATCAGGGCTGACCCCTTTTAAGGCGTAAAACCGCCCCTGCCCTTTTTGCGGCAGATGATGGCACCAGGAAAGCATATCCTGAAGAGATGCAAAAGCACGGCTAATTACCCCATCAAACGGCGGCTCTGGCTCAAACTCTTCCACACGGCTTTGTACCGGTTCGATATTTTTCAGCCCGAGCTCATGCTGAACCTGACGCAGGAAGCGTACACGTTTACCCAGGCTGTCCAGCAGCGTGAAGTGTGAATCAGGGCGAACAATGGCCAGAGGAACGCCTGGCAAACCAGGACCGGTGCCGACATCAATGAAACGACTGCCTTGCAGGTGTTCATTCACCACGATGCTGTCCATGATATGACGTACCAGCATTTGCATCGGGTCACGAACAGACGTCAGGTTATAGGCCTTGTTCCACTTATGCAGCAGTTCAACATAGCCAATCAGTTGCTGTTTTTGCTGATCGGGTAACGCTATTCCTGCCGCAGCAAGCAGCGAGTCCAGTTTCTTTTGCACAGTGAATCCTCAGAAAGAGTCGATATTCCGGGAACAGCCCGGTAGAGAAATGATAAAACACTCAGAAAGATGGGAAAAGTAAGAACTGACCGCCGCTTTGGCTACAAAGGGCGGTCATTGAGATGTGATTTATGCGCTACGGCGCAGTAAGCCTTGTTTTTTAAGCCAGATCAGCAAGATCGAGATAGCTGCAGGCGTAATACCCGAGATCCGCGATGCCTGACCAATGGAGGTCGGCTTGTGATCATTAAGCTTGGCGATCACTTCATTGGAAAGACCATTCACCTGCCGGTAATCAAGATCAACCGGCAGCACGGTGTTTTCATTGCGCTGCTGTTTTTCGATCTCTTCCTGCTGACGGGCAATATAGCCTTCATATTTGATCTGAATTTCTACCTGTTCTGCCGCCTGTACATCCGGAACGGAAGGTGCGAACGGGGAAAGACTTGTGATCAGCTCATAGGTCATTTCAGGACGACGCAGTAACTCTTCCGCACTGGCTTCTTTAGAAAGCGGAGCAGAAAGATGCGCGTTAATTTCTTCAACCTGTGCATGATGCGGGTTCACCCAGATGCCACGCAGGCGCTGACGTTCCTGTTCGATCATTTCCAGTTTTTCGTTGAAGCGCGCCCAGCGAGCATCATCAACCAGACCTAACTCACGGCCTTTTTCAGTCAGACGTAAATCGGCATTATCTTCGCGCAGCATCAGGCGGTACTCAGCACGTGAGGTAAACATGCGGTACGGTTCTTTGGTGCCCAGCGTACACAGGTCATCAACCAGCACACCGAGATAAGCCTGGTCGCGACGCGGTGCCCAGCCTTCCTGCTCAGTGGCACAACGGGCAGCGTTCATGCCAGCCAGCAAGCCCTGCGCAGCGGCTTCTTCATAACCAGTGGTGCCGTTGATCTGTCCGGCAAAGAACAGACCGGCGATAAATTTGCTTTCCAGCGTCGGTTTCAAATCACGCGGATCGAAGAAATCGTATTCAATCGCATAACCCGGACGAACGATGACGGCATTTTCCATCCCCTGCATAGACCGGACGATCTGCATCTGCACATCGAATGGCAGGCTGGTGGAAATACCGTTTGGATAAACTTCATTACTGGTCAGGCCTTCCGGTTCAAGGAAGATCTGATGAGAATTGCGATCGGCAAAACGCATGACTTTATCTTCGATCGACGGACAGTAACGCGGGCCGATCCCTTCGATGATCCCGGCATACATCGGGCTGCGATCCAGGTTATTGCGGATCACATCATGGGTTTTTTCGTTGGTATAGGTCATGTAACACGGGATCTGGCGCGGATGCTGCGACACGTTGCCCATAAATGAGAATACCGGTGCCGGATTATCACCGTGTTGTTGTGCCAGCACGCTGAAATCAATGGTGCGGGCATCGATACGCGGAGGTGTACCGGTTTTAAGACGGTTAACGCGTAAAGGTAATTCACGCAGGCGCTGGGACAAGGAGATCGCAGGAGGATCTCCGGCACGACCACCGCTGTAGTTCTCCAGACCGATGTGGATCTTCCCATCCAGAAAGGTTCCCACCGTCAGAACAACCGATTTGGCGCGGAATTTCAGCCCCATTTTGGTCACAGCACCCACGACACGATCGTTTTCGACGATCAGGTCTTCAACCGGTTGCTGGAAGATCATCAGGTTTGGCTGGTTTTCCAGTGCGGTGCGTACTGCATGGCGATACAGAACCCGGTCAGCCTGAGCACGTGTCGCCCTGACAGCAGGGCCTTTGCTGGCGTTTAGTATCCTAAACTGAATGCCCGCATGATCGATAGCCGTGGCCATCAGTCCGCCCAGTGCGTCCACTTCTTTTACCAGATGTCCTTTCCCGATCCCGCCAATTGCAGGGTTACACGACATCTGTCCCAGCGTGTCGATATTGTGGGTTAATAATAAGGTCTGACGTCCCATGCGTGCAGAAGCCATGGCGGCTTCGGTACCTGCATGACCACCACCTATGATGATGACGTCAAATTGATCCGGATAAAACATGCGACTGCACCTCGGCGTTCAAGCGAACTTTCTTTGTATGGCGTTGGGAGGAGGGATTCTACTCAAGTTTTGAGCTTCCACAAGTCCCCGGGGATCTTCACTAATTAAAAGAAGATCTTTTTTATTTAAAGATCTCTTATTAATACTTCTATTAAGATCGCGATCCTCTGTGCATAAGTCATTTTTGTTTATGAAGATCAGTATGCTAAGAAGGATCGAATGCTGTGAATGATCGGTGATCCTGGACAGTATAAGCTGGGATCAGAAGTGAGAGTTATGCACAGCATGAAAAGCGTACAGGAGTTGTTAGAGGGATAACTACGGGTTTTACCCTGCTTTTAAGCATAGTTATCCACATCTGATCGCCTGAAATTTACACTTATTTGATCAAATTAATCCAGTTGATCACCCAAACCTCGGCCGGATCCTCAGGAATTTCGTGTTGAGTCACGTCGATCTCAAGACGATCACCGATCCGTTTTGCCCCTAATGACGTCAGTTTTTGATCCAACGTACCGATCGCGCCACAGAAGGTGTCATATTCACTGCTGCCCAGGCCTAATGCGCCAAAGCGTACTTTAGACAGATCGGGTTGCTGATCTTCCAGCTGCTCCAAAAAAGGTTGCAGGTTATCAGGTAACTCGCCCGCGCCGTGTGTCGAGCACACAACCAGCCAGATCCCTTCCTGCGGAACTTCATAGAGCTCGGGGCCATGGAACATCTGAGTGGAAAAACCGGCTTCTTCCAGTTTCTCAGCCACGTGTTCTGCTACATATTCGGCACTGCCAAGCGTACTGCCACTGATCAGGGTAATGTCAGACATGGTGCTCTCACCCGGGAAAAGGAGGCTATTGTACGCTGTGAATGAGCTGGGATCTACCTGTGGATAATAGGGGTATAGAAATCAGTGCTCAGGGCTGGATGGTACGTGTGATGGGGTTCTGCAGGGAGATCAGCGTCTCGGTTGACTGGATCTCGTCAATTGTCTGGATCTTGTTGATAAGTACATGCTGGAGGGAATCAATCGAGCGGCACATGATCTTAATGAAAATGCTGTAATGCCCGGTGGTGTAATAGGCTTCGACCACTTCTTCTATACTCTCGAGCTTTTTCAGCGCTGACGGATAATCCTTGGCGCTTTTTAAAATGATGCCAATAAAGCAGCACACGTCATAACCCAGTTGCTTGGGATTAACGGTAATATGCGCGCCGGTAATGATACCTGCCTGCTTCATTTTCTCTACGCGGACGTGGATAGTTCCCGGGCTGACCGTGAACACTTTTGCCAGTTCCGCATAAGGGGTACGGGCGTTCTCCATCAATGCATTCAGGATCCCGCGATCCAGCTCATCGAGCTGATAGATTTCAGTCATGGTTATCTTTCTCTGTAGGCTTAATTTCGCTGCCAGCGACGTTGTACGCGGCTTTTAACGCCCGTATCAAAGCGCCAGATGTGATCGAAGATCCGCAGGATTCCGGGCTTGCCATAATGTGACATCGCCAGAGCATGAAAGCGATGCTGCTTTTCTTTTTGCAGCGTTCTGACTTTTCTTTGCACCTCATCAGGCAGGCGCTGGGCGATAAAATCGGAAATGACCACGGCATCGGCATCATGCCATTGTGGTGACGCCAGTTTATCCAGCGTGGCATTCAGACAGGCTGCCAGATCGGTACCGCCGCGAAAATGCTGTCCCAGAAAGCGCAGCGCCTGATCCAGACCGCCGTTGGACGTCAGTTCATAATGGATCACTTCACTGGCGAACAACATGATGTAACAGCGGCGGTTATCCGCCAGTGCAATTTTCAGTAGTGCCAGACAGAATGCTTTGGCGCACTGTTCGTTAAAACCGCCCATAGAACCCGAGGTATCGACGCACACCACAAAAGGCCCGCGCGGTCGTGGTTCCTGTTGCTGATAAACCACCGGGCGTTTAACCACTTTCTCACGCCAGACATCACCTTGCAGCCGATAAGTCATCAGCCGCTTTTCCAGCAGGCGGCGGTAAAATTCGTACTCCAGTTCGGGAAGCCCCAGCGTTACCAGTTCCGTTGGCATCAGGCGCAAAATATCGTCGCTCTGATGGATACCGTTGACTTCTTCCGGTACCGTCGCGGGTTCACGCACCATCAGCCGGTGCGTTTCCATTTTGGCATCTTCATGCGGGCTGGTTTTGACGGTCTGACTGCGCCCCAGCTGTTCGGCCAGATGCATCAGTTCAGGTTGCTGCTGCAGAAATGCCCCGAAACGCGCCAGCGACTGGATATCGCCACGCATGCGCTTTCCTTTACTCATATCCCATAAACGACCGGCCGCCGTATCGTTCTCTGCTAATAAAGGAGAGAGCTCGCTGCTGAGCTCCAGGCGTTGCAGCAATTCTTCCTGCAGCTGCTCCTGTTCCTGTTCCAGTAACTGCTGATGAACGGTCACCGTCTGGAAGGTCAGATTCAGGCGCCAGCGCTGCAGGAACAGGGTCTGAAAGCTGTTGCCAGTTTTGGCGGTGCGGGAGGCTTCATGATTCTCCTGCAACGTTCGGGCTTCTGTGGTGAAAGGGGAGCTTAGCCGTTCAAGCTCTTCAAGAAGCGCAGGCAGTTCCGACTGAAAAGTAACGGCATCAGTCTGCTGGCAATGCTGATAAAGATAGAATTCTTTCGCCAGATCTTCCGGAACAGGGGTTTCGTGGATCCTCTGGCGAAGGCGCATCTTCCATTCGGGAAGATCTTTGGTCAGCGCCCGTTTGAGACGTGGGAATTTCTTGAAGAAAACCGCCATTGCCGGTGCCGCCAGCAGGCCGATGATCGATTCCTCAATCAGTTCAGCCTCGCTGATGGCCAGCAGAAGATCCAAAGACTCCAGACTGAACATGATCAGTGTCCGCTGAACGTCTGTTGCTGATGACGCAGCTGTTCAGATACCTGCAACAGGCTGGCCTCTATTTTTGCCATCCATTCTGCCGGCACAAACAGGCAGTTTTGCTGCTGGCCGAATTCATGCCTTTGCTGAGCCAGTTTTGCGGTGAGATCGCTGAGCGTATTTTTCATCTCATCGGGAACGGCAATATGCTCATGTCCTGGCAGGGTCAGCGGTGTGCTCTGACGACTCACATCCAGCACCAGCAATTGCTGTTTATCGTCGATTTCCAGATCAACGGTCTGAGCAAAGCCAATGCCATTGATTTTGGCTTTCAGTACGCCCCCTTTATTGAGCCAATCCTCCAGAACGATACGTTCAAACAGCAAATGCGTGACTTTAATGTCATGCAGATGCAAAGGCGTTTGCAGTAATAATGTCAGGCTGGTGGTGGTCATCGTGTCAGGCAGGGAGTATTGCGGCTTGCGGCTGAATATTCCGGCTTTTTTGCTCAGCTTGATGGACTGCTGTGAGCTTTGTTGCTGCTGATGCTGCATCCATTGCTGATTAAGCTGCTGGATTTTCATCAGCAATGTTTGCTGCTGAAAAGCCTGTTCGGTGATCAGCTGTTCGATCTGCGTTTGCAGCAGGTTATAGGTGTTCAGGTCGTGCCATAAACAGTCTTTGAGCAGGATCAGATCGACTGGCGTGATCGCATTCCGGCCGCTGAAGAAGGCGCAGGCCTGCAACAGACGCAGGGCTTTTTTCCAGCGACGGTCGGAGACATAAGGCGCGGTATCCAGGGCATCAAGACGCTGGCGCAACTGGAAAATCAGTTCAAAGCAGCTGTCTGAAAGCGTAACTTTGTCGATTTCCGGCTGCCATTGTTGGTATTCTTCATCGCTGATACTCAGGGACTCTGCCACCGGATTGGTGCTTTCATTATTGCGGCTGGTGAGCAGCGAGCGGAAATTTTGCTTATCCTGCACTTTATCCAGCCACAGACGGATCAGCATACGGTCATACAGCGCTTCCAGACCGCCGTCGGCTTCAGGCAATTCGTTAGACGCACTGACCAGCAGGCGCATCGGAATAGGGGCTTCGCGCTCGCCATTACGGAAACGACGTTCGTTGATGGCCGTCAGTAGCGTATTAAGGATGGCAGGGCCTGCTTTCCAAATTTCATCAAGGAAGACAATTTCAGCTTCCGGCAGATAACCTTCGGTCAGACGCAGATAACGGCCTTCATCTTTCAGGGCCTGAATCGACAGCGGACCAAAGACTTCTTCCGGCGTGGAAAAGCGCGTCATAAGATATTCAAACGCGCGGGCGTGACGGAAGGCAAATTTCAGACGGCGGGCAATCAGACTTTTTGCAATACCCGGCGGGCCGAGCAGGAAAACGCTTTCACCGCACAGTGCGGCCAGCAGGCAAAGTCGTATGGCATCCTGCCGCTCGTACAGGCCATGTTCTAGTGCGTTAGCAAGACGGGCGATCCGTTCTGCCAGAAGGGGAGATTGCGCCATACTGTCTCTTCCGGTTTCCATTTAGTTGTTGAATAGTGTACTGGGTTCTTATGAGAAGCTACGATTATTTTTATCGTTATAGCTTGTTGATTACTAAAAATTTTCTATTATCAAAATTGTGACCCCGTTCATCTGAACCCTGGTTTAGCTGCACATTTAAGGGTAGGCAATCAGATTTATTCGTGCATACTGTGCGCCTTTTAGTGGGCATCATAAGACTGAGCGCACGCATCGCTTACAGATGTTCGAGCAAAAAAGAAAAGAAACGAAATATGAGCACTGAACATAAACGGTCACTCCCAGCAGTAACCCTGGCCGCCATTGGTGTGGTCTATGGCGACATTGGTACCAGTCCTCTCTATACCTTAAGAGAGTGTTTTTCCGGTCATTATGGTTTCAACGTTGAACCCAGCGTCGTTTTTGGTTTTCTTTCTCTGATTTTCTGGATGTTAATCCTCATTGTTTCGCTCAAGTACCTCACGTATGTGATGCGGGCGGACAACGCAGGTGAGGGCGGTATTCTGACGCTGATGTCTCTGGCGGGCAGAAACACTTCGGCACGCACCACCGCCGTACTGGTCATTCTCGGCCTGATTGGGGGAAGCTTCTTCTATGGTGAAGTGGTGATCACTCCGGCTATTTCTGTTCTTTCCGCGATGGAAGGTCTGGAAATCGCAGCACCTTCACTTGACCCCTATATTGTCCCTCTTTCTATTACTGTCCTGACGCTGCTTTTCATTATTCAGAAACACGGCACCGGCATCGTGGGCAAACTGTTTGCGCCGGTGATGTTGTTGTGGTTCCTGACGCTGGCTGTTCTCGGCGTCAACAGCATCATGCAGAACCCTGAAGTACTTCGCGCCATGAACCCGATGTGGGCGGTTAACTTCTTTGTCGAGCATAAGTCGTTTTCCTTCCTGGCGCTCGGTGCGGTTGTTCTGTCGATTACCGGCGTGGAAGCGCTGTATGCGGATATGGGGCACTTCGGGAAATTCCCGATCCGTCTGGCCTGGTTCACCGTCGTGCTGCCTTCTCTGGTGCTTAACTACTTCGGTCAGGGCGCATTGCTGCTCAAAGATCCGGAGTCGATTAAAAACCCGTTCTTCCTGCTGGCACCTGACTGGGCTTTAATTCCGTTACTGGTGCTGGCGACGCTGGCGACTATTATCGCGTCTCAGGCTGTTATCTCCGGAGTGTTCTCCCTGACCCGTCAGGCTGTGCGTCTGGGCTATCTGCCGCCGATGCGCATTATTCACACCTCAGAAATGGAAGCGGGTCAGATTTATATCCCGGCCATTAACTGGCTGCTGTATTTTGCGGTGGTTATCGTTATCGCCAGCTTCGAGCATTCGAGCAACCTGGCGGCGGCATACGGTATTGCTGTGACCGGTACGATGGTGCTGACCAGTATTCTTTCCTGTACGGTGGCGCTTAAAAACTGGCACTGGAAACCGTTCCTGGTGGGGCTTTTGCTGATCGGTCTGCTGTTTATGGATATCCCGCTGTTCGCGGCGAATGCCACGAAACTGTTCTCCGGTGGCTGGTTGCCGCTGACGTTGGGTTTGTGCATGTTTATCGTTATGACTACCTGGAAAAGCGAGCGTTTCCGCCTTATGCGCCGCATGAACGAGCACGGCAACTCTCTTGAAGCGATGATTGCGTCTCTGGAGAAATCCCCGCCGGTTCGCGTTCCGGGAACCGCGGTGTATATGTCCCGTGCCATCAACGTCATTCCGTTTGCCTTGCTGCATAACCTCAAGCACAACAAAGTGTTGCATGAACGCGTGGTACTGCTGACGTTACGCACCGAAGATGCGCCTTATGTGCATAACGTCCGGCGCGTCACCATCGAACAGCTTTCTCCGACGTTCTGGCGTGTGGTCGCGAGTTACGGATTTAAAGAGACGCCGAATGTGGAAGAGGTTTTCCACCGCTGTGGTCTGGAAGGGCTGCCATGCCGGATGATGGAAACCTCATTCTTTATGTCGCACGAATCGCTGATCCTGACCAAACGCCCGTGGTATCTCTACTTCCGTGGCAAGCTCTTTATGGCGCTCAGCCGTAACGCCTTACGCGCACCGGATCAGTTTGAAATTCCGCCTAACAGGGTGATCGAACTCGGTACGCAGGTAGAAATTTAACACTAATTTCTGCCGTCACAGGGCACCTTCGGGTGCCCTGTTTTATTTTCGCTTTCTCGTTTCTGAAACGACTAACTCAAATTTCCCTGCGGTTTCTGAATCATTCAGCGAAACGTTTCGACGCTGATCACAATTCCATCACTTGTCCGTTGCCATGCGTGATGAAGTTAATAAACTCATCCGTGAGCGAAACGTTTCGCTGTAGGAGTTCACAATGAAGAAGTCACCGCTGTTAAATGCCGAAATCTCACATGTTATTGCCCGGTTAGGTCACACCGATCAGCTGGTTATTGGCGATGCCGGACTTCCGGTGCCAGCAGCTTGCCAACGCATCGATCTGGCTCTGACCCAGGGAGTTCCCACCTTTTTACAAGTCTTAGAGGTAGTGACACATGAGATGCAGGTTGAGCGGGCTATCCTCGCCGAGGAAATCCTCACTAAAAATCCTCAACTCCATGAAGCGTTGCTCGCCCAATTGACACAACTCGAACAACACCAGGGAAACACCATTGCTTTGGATTACGTCAGTCATGAGGCATTCAAAGCGCAAAGCGAAAAAAGTCGGGCTGTGATCCGCAGCGGGGAATGTTCGCCTTACGCGAACGTTATTCTGTGTGCCGGCGTAACCTTCTGAGGCCTTTATGCAACCTTTGCTGCAACTGACAGGCATTGATAAAGCCTTTCCCGGCGTTAAAGCACTTTCCGGCGCGGCGCTCAGCGTCTATCCGGGACGTGTGATGGCGCTGGTGGGAGAAAACGGCGCGGGCAAGTCCACCATGATGAAAGTGCTGACCGGCATCTACCAGAAAGATGCCGGCTCAGTACATTTTCTGGGCAAGGAAGCGGCGTTTAATGGCCCGAAAGCTTCTCAGGAAGCCGGAATTGGCATCATCCATCAGGAACTGAATCTGATCCCACAGCTGACCATCGCTGAAAATATCTTCCTGGGCCGCGAGTTTGTGAACGGTTTTGGCCGCATTAACTGGAAAAAGATGTATGCCGAAGCCGATAAACTGCTGGCGCGCCTGAACCTGCGCTACAAAAGCGATCGTCTGGTTGGCGAATTATCAATTGGCGATCAGCAGATGGTCGAAATTGCCAAGGTGCTGAGCTTTGAGTCGAAAGTCATCATCATGGATGAACCCACGGACGCCCTGACCGATACCGAAACCGCCTCTTTATTTAGCGTGATCCGCGAGCTGAAAGCCGCAGGCTGTGGCGTGGTGTATATCTCCCACCGCATGAAAGAAATCTTTGAAATCTGCGATGACGTGACGGTATTCCGTGACGGGCAGTTTATCGCTGAGCGTCCGGTCAGTTCGCTGGAAGAAGACACGCTGATTGAAATGATGGTCGGCCGCCGTCTCGAAGAACAATACCCGCGTATTAATCATCAGCGCGGTGCGTTGCGTCTGCAGGTGCGTGATGTCAGCGGTCCGGGCGTGGATAACGTCAGCTTTGATCTGCACAGCGGCGAAATTCTGGGGATTTCCGGTTTGATGGGCGCAGGCCGTACTGAACTGATGAAAATTCTCTACGGTGCATTGCCGCGTAAAAGTGGCTATGTGTCGCTTGATGGACGCGAAGTGGTCACGCATTCACCGCAGGACGGACTGGCAAACGGCATCGTTTACATCTCAGAAGATCGTAAGCGCGATGGCCTGGTACTCGGTATGTCAGTGAAAGAAAATATGTCACTGACTGCGCTGCGCTATTTCAGCCATGGTGGCGGACGTCTCAGGCACGCGGAAGAACAGCAGGCCGTTGGCGACTTTATCCGTCTCTTCAATATTAAAACGCCGTCGATGATGCAGACAATCGGCCTGCTTTCCGGTGGTAATCAGCAAAAAGTGGCGATTGCCCGCGGATTGATGACGCGGCCAAAAGTCCTGATCCTCGACGAACCGACGCGTGGCGTTGACGTCGGTGCCAAAAAAGAGATTTACCAGCTTATAAACCAGTTCAAGCGCGAAGGGCTGAGCATCATCCTGGTTTCCTCAGAAATGCCGGAAGTGATCGGCATGAGTGACCGTGTTTTGGTGATGCATGAAGGTCATTTAAGCGGTGAATTCCCGATAGAACAGGCTACGCAAGAAGTGTTGATGGCAGCCGCTGTCGGCAAGCAATACGGCGTGACGCAGGAGTAATCAGATATGAGTTCTCAGACATTGCCAGCCAAGAAGCGCTGGATCAGTAAAGAGTGGTTGTTGGAGCAAAAGTCTCTGATTGCGCTGCTGGTGTTGATTGCCGTGGTTTCTTCCATGAGCCCGAATTTCTTCACGCTCAATAACCTGTTTAACATTCTTCAGCAGACGTCGGTCAACGCCATTATGGCGGTCGGCATGACGCTGGTGATCCTCACCTCAGGTATCGATTTATCCGTCGGTTCTTTGCTGGCGCTGACCGGCGCGGTGGCAGCCTCGATTGTCGGGCTGGAAGTGAATGCATTAGTCGCGGTGGCGGGAGCTTTGGCGCTGGGTGCCGCCGTCGGTGCGGTGACCGGGGTGATTGTCGCCAAAGGCAAAGTGCAGGCGTTTATCGCCACGCTGGTCATGATGTTGCTGCTGCGCGGTATCACGATGGTGTACACCAACGGCAGCCCGATCAGCACGGGTTTTAATGATGTTGCCGATGTCTTCGGCTGGTTTGGTATCGGCCGCCCGCTGGGCATCCCGACGCCGGTCTGGCTGATGGCGGTGGTGTTTATTGCGGCCTGGTACATGCTCCATCACACCCGCTTAGGACGTTATATCTACGCGCTGGGCGGTAACGAATCCGCAACGCGTTTGTCAGGTATCAGCGTCGATAAAGTTAAAATTATCGTCTACTCCCTGTGTGGTTTGTTGGCGGCTCTGGCCAGTATCATCGAAGTGGCGCGCCTGTCTTCTGCGCAGCCTAACGCCGGTACAGGTTACGAGCTGGATGCGATTGCCGCAGTGGTATTAGGGGGAACCAGCCTGTCCGGGGGTAAAGGACGCATTGTCGGAACGCTGATTGGGGCACTGATCCTTGGCTTCCTGAATAACGGTTTGAACTTATTAGGTGTTTCTTCCTACTACCAGATGATCGTAAAAGCAGTTGTCATCCTGCTGGCGGTACTGGTGGATAACAAAAGCAACAAATAACCTCTCCTACAGGACTTATGACCATGAATATGAAAAAACTGGCTGTCTGGGTTTCCGCCGCAGCGATCACCGCTTCTTTCAGTGCTAACGTTCTGGCGAAAGACACCATTGCGCTGGTCGTTTCTACTCTGAACAACCCGTTCTTCGTTTCCATGAAAGACGGCGCGCAAAAAGAAGCGGACAAACTGGGTTACAACCTGGTGGTACTTGATTCTCAGAACAACCCGGCGAAAGAACTGGCGAACGTGCAGGATCTGACCGTTCGCGGCACCAAACTGATGCTGATCAACCCGACGGATTCTGATGCGGTAGGTAACGCCGTTGCGATGGCAAACCAGGCGAAAATCCCGGTGATCACCCTTGACCGTCAGGCAACCAAAGGCGTTGTCGCCAGCCACGTGGCTTCTGATAACGCCTTCGGCGGCAAAATGGCCGGTGATTACATCGCTAAGAAACTGGGCGAAAATGCCAAAGTTATCGAACTGGAAGGTATCGCCGGTACGTCTGTTGCCCGTGAACGCGGTAAAGGTTTCGCTCAGGCGGCTGAAAAACATCATTTCCAGATACTCGCCAGCCAGCCTGCTGACTTCGACCGCACCAAAGGTCTGAACGTGATGCAGAACCTGCTGACCGCGCATCAGGATGTGCAGGCCGTGTTTGCTCAGAACGATGAAATGGCGCTGGGTGCATTGCGTGCCCTGCAGACTGCCGGTAAAACGGATGTACTGGTCGTAGGTTTTGACGGCACCGAAGACGGTATTAAAGCGGTTAACAGCGGTAAAATGGGCGCGACTGTGGCACAGCGTCCTGAGCAAATCGGTGTGATCGGTGTTCAGACTGCAGATAAAGTGCTGAAAGGCGAGAAAGTTCCGGCTGTTATCCCTGTTGATTTGAAACTGGTTGCTCAGCCGTAATACCCTCTTTATTTATGCTGTCACTGCGCCTCCTTCGGGGAGGCGCTATTTAACTCAGGGATCTCCACATGAAGACAGGCAAACTGGTGGTACTCGGCAGTATCAACGCTGACCACATTTTGAATATCAACCACTTCCCGCAACCGGGCGAAACGGTTATCGGTAAGCAATACACCGTAGCCTTTGGCGGTAAAGGGGCGAATCAGGCTGTTGCAGCCGGTCGCAGTGGCGCTGATATTTCTTTTATTGCCTGTGTGGGAGATGACGATATTGGCGAGCGCGTTCGTAAACAGCTGGTCAGTGATCATATTGATACGCAACCCATCGAAGCCATCAAAGATACAACCACCGGCGTAGCGCTGATTTTCGTGAATGCGGAAGGTGAGAACGTTATCGGTATCGATGCGGGGGCGAATAAAGCTGTGACGCCCGATTACCTTGATCGCTATAAACAGCAGGTCATTGGCGCATCAGCATTATTAATGCAGCTGGAATCGCCGCTTGAGACGGTGATTGCGGCGGCGAAGATTGCCAAAGACAACGGAACGCAGGTGATCCTCAATCCTGCTCCGGCCTGTGAATTGCCCGATGAGTTGCTGGCGCGGGTGGATATGATCACCCCGAACGAAACCGAAGCTGAAAAGCTGACAGGAATTAAAGTCGATAATAATGAAGATGCCGCACGGGCCGCGAAAGCGCTGCACGACAAAGGCATCGGGACTGTCATCATTACGTTAGGCAGTAAAGGCGTCTGGCTGAGCCAGAATGGTGAAGGTAAGTTAGTGGCCGGATTCCGTGTAAAAGCCGTCGATACCATTGCGGCCGGCGATACGTTTAACGGCGCGCTGGTGACAGCATTGCTGGAAGGCAAACCGATGGACAGTGCGGTACGATTCGCACACGCGGCAGCGGCGATTGCAGTGACGCGTCCTGGTGCGCAACCTTCCGTGCCGTGGCGTAAAGAAATCGACGATTTTCTTGCACAACAGGAGGCCTGATTGGCCACCATGAAAGATGTCGCCCGCCTCGCGGGCGTTTCAACCTCGACAGTCTCCCATGTGATCAACAAGAATCGTTTTGTCAGTGAATCTATCGCTGACAAAGTGAATGCCGCCGTTGAACAACTCAATTACGCACCTTCCGCGTTAGCGCGCAGCCTGAAACTGAACCAGACACGTACTCTCGGCATGTTACTGACTGCCAGCAGTAACCCTTTTTATTCAGAAGTGGTGCGGGGTGTTGAGCGTAGTTGCTATGAGCGCGGATACAGTCTGATTTTGTGTAATACCGATAATGATGCAGAACGTATGAACCGTAGCCTCGAAACGTTGTTGCAAAAGCGGGTCGACGGGCTGCTTATCATGTGTACGGAAAATCACCGGCCTTCAAAAGAAGCGATCAGCCGTTATCCGTCATTACCGATTGTGATGATGGACTGGTCACCCTTTGATGGCGCCATTGATATCATTCAGGATAACGCCTTGCTAGGCGGGGAAATGGCGACAGAGTTTTTAATCCGTCAGGGTTACCAGCGTATTGCCTGTATTACCGGCCCGCTGGATAAAACTACCGCGCAGGAACGGCTGAGTGGATATCGTCAGGCTATGGATAAAGCAGGTCTGAAGATTTTGCCCGGTTATGAAGTGAGTGGTGATTTTGAATTTGAAGGCGGATTAGCCGCGATGCAGGAGTTGCTGGCGCTGCCCGAACCGCCTCATGCTGTTTTCGCTGGCAACGACGCAATGGCAGTTGGCGTTTATCAGGCGCTTTATCAGCGTGGATTACGTGTTCCCGATGATGTGGCAGTTATGGGCTACGATGACATCCAGCTGGCGCAATATATGATGCCGCCGCTGACCACCATTCATCAGCCCAAAGACTCGCTGGGCGAACTGGCCGTCGATGCTTTATTACATCGGTTGCAGGACCCGGATTCCGAGCCGCAAGTTTTAGTGCTCACGCCGGAACTGGTCGTGCGTCAGTCCGTCGGATCATACATCGGTAAGTAACAGCCTCTGGCATTCCAGAAGGGCGGTAATGGCATCACCGGCAAGAACGGCATCCGTCAGCCGCTGGTGATGTTCCAGCTTAATCACTTCATTGCCGGTAATCGCCCGAAAATAGCTTTGATACACCGAACTGAACAAATTCGAGAAAGACGTCAGGAATGGATTCTTCCCCGCCTCATAAATCAGCTGATGAAACTGGGTATCGACCGTTATCCAGCGTTCCCGATCAAAGCTGTTATGCAGCTGGCGCATTTCATACATATATAGAGAGAGCTGATGCTTTTGTTCTTCACTTGCAGAAAGTGCAGCTAGCGCACAAGCCTGCGGTTCGAGAGCCCGGCGTAGTACGATAAAATGCGCCATCACCTGATCGAAGTTTTCGCGTGTCATCCACCAGGTCAGTAATTCCTGATCGAGAAAATTCCAGCTCGATTGAGGCATTACCCGGGTACCAATCCGCGGACGGGGTAAAAGCATTCCTTTTGCGGTCAGTGTTTTTACTGCTTCACGTACCGCTGTCCTGCTGACGCCAAAAATCTCCCCTAACTCATTCTCACCAGGAAGGATTGCACCTTCCGGATACTCGCCAGACAAAACGCGTTGTGCAATTTTCTCTGCCAGCAGATAAGAAAGGTTGCGCTGAGCCGCTTGCTGATGGGCATTAAGTAACATGTAAGGTATTCCTGAATGTTTTTCTCTTATTATAAAGGAGAGTTTACTCCAGCCTCTGGTCTAAAACTGGTGTGTTTTACGCTGAAATAGGTCGCTATTTGTCCGTTTTGGGCGAAATTGTTTAATTTGCGAACGGTCAGTAAATTATTTGAAATTAGGGGTTGCGGCCTTCTGAGAACTCCCTATAATGCGCCTCCACTGACCGGGAACAACGACTCCTCTAACGAGAACCAAGTCGCCCAGTCAGGAAGATTCAACCCGGTGAAAACACCGCATCTTGTAAAAGAAAATGGTTGACTCTTCAGGGGGAAAGAGTATTATCTGCCTCCCACGTTGCTGAGTTAAGTCTCGCAACGTACGCTCTTTAA
>NZ_JBLYPL010000016.1:0-138143 GCF_051851855.1 Rahnella sp. ATs2
TATTGCGGGCTTTGTTTATTTCTGGCGGGTTTGCATTAGGTTATTTCTTTTTCGTATTTGCCGCGCGGGAAGTGATTTGAAACACTGTCGGCTTAACAGTCTGTTTCAACTTGAAAATTTATTCACGGAAAGAGTAAACCTTATGCGCACAATATTAAAATTATCTGTTCTGGCCTTATCTCTGGCGGGCGTTCTGGCGCTGACTGCCTGTGATCAAAAATCTAATGAGAATCACATCAAGGTCGGGATCAGTGCCGGTATCGATCAGCAGATGTGGGAAACCATCAAACAAACAGCCAAAGACAAATACAATCTGGATGTCGAAGTGGTGACATTCAACGATTTCGTATTGCCTAATTCCGCGCTGAGCAGCGGCGATATCGACGTTAACTCCTTCCAGCATCGCCCTTATCTGGATAAACAAATCAAAGAGCGTGGCTATAAGCTGGTGGAAGTGGGTAAAACATTCGTTTATCCGATCGCCGGTTACTCGCGCAAAATTAAATCCATCGACCAGTTGAGTGATAACGCACAGGTGGCTGTACCTAACGATCCGACTAACCTTGGCCGCTCATTGTTACTGCTGCAAAAAGTCGGGTTGATCAAACTGAAAGAGGGCACAGGTTTGCTGCCGACGTCGCTGGATATTACCGAAAATCCAAAACATCTGAAGATTGTTGAGATCGAAGCGCCTCAGCTGACCCGCGCTATTGATGATGACAAAATCGAGCTGGCGATCATCAATACCACCTATTCAGGCCAGGTCGGACTGACGCCGGGTAAAAACGGGCTCTTTGTGGAAGATAAAGATTCACCTTACGTGAATATCATTGTGGCGCGTGAAGATAATAAAGACAGTCAGGCAGTGAAGGAACTGGTGGAAGCCTATCAGACTGACGCCACTATCAAAGCGGCAGATGCTATTTATCACGGCGATGCGGTGAAAGGCTGGTAATGGATATCTGGTAAGGCGGGAATCATTGAATCCTGAGATTGTGGAATCTCAGGATTCAATACTGAAATCTTTTAGATATCGTTGAGCATCTGAGAACGCTGATTCATGTTATTGAACACGGCGCTTTTAACACGGGCACAGATAAGGGTTTGCTTGTCTTTTAATTCAAGAGCAAACATTTCCTTAGAGTCTTTGTTGATCAGCGAAGCATTGGTTTTATAAACGGCATACGCCTCATTGAGCTGATTAAATTGCTGTTTGTAGACATTGAAAGCGTTTTTATCCAGCGTCTGAAGTGCTTTGAACTCAGTATAGCAACGGGAGTTAAGTGCTGACTGATCCTGCTCGGCGTTTTTAACTGTTTGTTGCGCACATCCGCTTAAAAATGCGGCAGCGACAACGACAGACATCCACGCAAAATGCTTATTCATTATGGCCGGTTCCTTCATCCGATAATTCTCAGTAATTTCCGACTACTATATTCAGAATCTTACATAATTGGAAATTATGATTATGGCTAATCAATACATTCATACGCATGATTCCGGCCATCCCCGAGGAAGGACTATTCCAGTCTGAGTTTCAGCCATTCACAGGCAGTCAAAAAGGCCGCCAGTGGCAGCCAAAGGCAGGAAGCAAAACGGGATCAGCAAACGCCGAAATCGCCTTCTTCGTGGTACAGGCTCACGGTATCCGCTTTCACTTCAATTTCCGTTGCGCCGAAGTCGTCCTGACGCGTACACCATAGGGTGTCGCCTTCAACACGCTGTACGACCAGTTTCGGGCCGCCGGTTTTGGACTGAACGATATCTTGGGGGTTAAACATATTTTTTCCTCTGTTTTCAATGACGTTGTAATGATGGAAAAACGTGCCCGCAGGCCGCATAGCCGCGCCATCCTCGCGAAACACGGATCTGAAGCTATACTTAAAGTGAATGTAATACAAACAGGAGGAAAACATGACCATTCATAAGAAAGGGCAAGCGCATTGGGAAGGTGACATTAAATACGGTAAAGGTCACATCTCTTCTGAGAGCGGCGCGCTGAAGGATCAGCCTTATGGTTTCAACACCCGATTTGAAGGAAAACCCGGCACCAACCCGGAAGAATTAATAGCAGCAGCGCATTCTGCCTGCTTCTCAATGGCACTTTCGCTCATGCTCGGCGAAGCAGGGCACAAGCCAGAAAGCATTGATACTGTCGCAGATGTTTCACTGGATAAAGTGGATGGCGGCTTTGCGATCACTAAAATCGCGCTCGACAGCAAAGTGAAATTGCCGGGTATCGATAAAGACAAATTTGACGAAATCATCAAAAAAGCCAAAGCCGGTTGCCCGGTTTCTAAGGTACTGAACGCGGAAATCACGTTGACGTATCAGCTTGAAAATTGATGAAAGAATGAAGTTTTGAATCTGAAAGCCACGCGAAGTTTGCGTGGCTTTTCTGTTGTTAGCCCATGATCAACTTTTTAAACAACAGTTCCTGAACATTTTGCCGCTGCGAAAGAAGCACGTACACGTAGATAAGGTTTGCCGATTCATCATAGGTATAAATGATGCGGTAACCATTCAATGTATTACATTCGCGAAATTTGATGATACCCAGCGCGGCGAGATCGGGTGCAACCGGGCAGGATAAAGGAAAAACTTTCACTTTTGCTTCAAACTCATCCAACACTTCGTTGATGATTTTTAGCGCATCGTTTCCCTGTGAGGTCTGGAACGACGCAATTTCATCAATAGACAACTTTACAGTTTGCAGGTACTCAATAGTGATTTTACTTTTCGTCGCAGACATAAATTGATCCCAATAATCAGCAGATCAGATGAGAGATTCATCTGGCAAGATCTGCTAACAACTGTTCTCTCGTGAATGTCCGGCTTTCTGCTTTATCATTTTCTGCCAGTGTAAGCAGCTTGAGTAAAGCAATGGTTTCATCCCTTTTTTGTCTGTCTTCAAAGGATTCAATCACGTAAGCCGGTTCACCATTCTGAGTGACCAGTATCGGTTGTGATAAATCAAGTACAGCAGCATGCTTCTTTACGAAGCTGATAGTCTGTATTTGCATATTTAATTTCTCCGCCAAGTTTTACGGTCTAAATATAGTTCTTTTAAAGACTGCTTGCAAAGTAAGTTTCCCATTCTCCGGTACGCCTCGCAAAACGCCTGTACCCGGTTTGACAAAAATCCCCTCTCTGCCATTACTTGATCATTCCCAAAAACCGAATGCTGCCGCACAGGATTCGGTTTTTTAATGCGATGAGAGAGCCGTTATGCTGACACTGCGCCAGATCCGCCATTTTATTGCCGTTGCTGAAACCGGATCGATATCCGCTGCCGCACAGGCCTCTTTTGTTTCACAGTCCTCGCTGACACAGGCGATTCAGCAACTTGAGACGGAAACCGAGGCGCGGCTGTTTGACCGCCATGCCAAAGGGATGACGCTAACCCATCAGGGGCATCAGTTTTTACGCCAGTCATATCTTATTCTGGCCACCGTCGATAACGCCAAACGCAGCCTGCAAATGGGGACCGAAAATGTCACCGGTCAGCTGACGCTGGGCGTGACCAGTCTGGTGGCCGGATACTTTCTGGTGGATTTACTCAAACAATTCAACGCCTATTACCCGAATGTCGATGTCAAAGTGGTCGAGGATGAACGCCAGTATATCGAGCATCTGCTGGTCAGCGGCGAGATCGACATCGGTGTGCTGATCCTCTCAAATCTGGAAGATCGTGACGCGCTGCAAACCGAGGTTCTGACCCATTCTTCGTACCGTCTGTGGCTGCCGCCGTTGCATCCGCTTCTGGAGCGGGAAAGTATTTCTCTGGCGGATATTGCCAATGAACCGCTGATCCAGCTCAACGTGGATGAGATGGAAAAACACGCGCAGCGGCTGTGGGCGCGGGTCGGACTCAAGCCCAATATTGCGATGAAAACCGCGTCAACCGAGGCGGTGCGCAGTCTGGTGGCTGCCGGGTTGGGCGTATCAGTACAGCCGGACATGGCTTACCGCGCCTGGTCACTGGAAGGGAATATGATCGAAGCCAGCAAGCTTGAGGATTCCATCGAACCGCTGGACATCGGACTGGCATGGCGTCGCGGCAGTGCGCGGCCTGAACTGGTGACGCCGTTTCTGACGATCGCTCGTGAAAACAGCGCCAAGAGAAAACCGTCTTAACCGGAGCATTCGTTTTTTCCGAACGCAGCCTTCAGTAATTGCTATTTGTTGCCCTCAGAGAAATTACCTAATGTGAATTAGCAGTTTTGTTACTAGCTAATAACATTTTTGTTAATTCCCTATGACTGACTTCTCTGAGGGGCAGTACGATGTCGGATGCAGAATTTGTTGCCAGTTTCTCTGATAAACACGCGATCAACGGCGACCTTCTGCATGGCGAGGGCGCAACGCAGAGTATTTTTAATCCCGCCACCGGCGACATCATTGCAGAAGTGGCGGAAACGTCTCTGGCGCAGGTCGATATGGCCGTTAATGCCGCCAGTCAGGCATTTACCCGCTGGTCACGCACCACACCCGCCGAACGCGCCACTCTCCTTTTGCGCATTGCCGATGCTATCGAAAAGCAGGCGTCGCAGCTGGCGCGTCTTGAAGCCTTAAACTGCGGCAAACCGCTGCATCAGGCGCTGAATGACGATCTGCCTGCCGCCGTGGATGTCTTCCGTTTTTTCGCCGGTGCTGTCCGGTGTCAGCAGGGGCAATTATCCGGTGAATATCTGCCCGGACATACCTCGATGGTACGCCGTGACCCGCTTGGCGTTGTCGCTTCTATCGCCCCGTGGAATTATCCGCTGATGATGTCGGCCTGGAAAATCGCACCAGCGCTGGCCGCCGGAAACACCGTCGTTTTCAAGCCTTCTGAACATACTCCCCTGACCATTCTTGCCTTACTGCCTGCCTTGCAGGACATCCTGCCGCCGGGCGTGCTCAACGTGATCACCGGCAGCGGAGAAAGCGTCGGCAACGCACTGGTCAGCCATTCTCACGTTCGTTTGATTTCCCTGACCGGCGATATCGTCACCGGACAACGGATTTTGCAGGCCGCAGTTAAAACCGTAAAACGCACTCATCTTGAGCTGGGCGGTAAAGCGCCGGTAATTGTGTGTAATGACGCGGATATTGACGATGTGGTCCACGCCGTCAGCACCTGGGGCTACTACAACGCGGGACAGGATTGCACCTCCGCCTGCCGCGTTTATGCGCAGGCCGGGATCTACGAACGTCTGGTGGAAAAACTGGGCGACGCCATTGCTCAGTTGCCGTTCGCCAAAAAGAACGACAGCGAAAACTTTATGGGACCGCTGATCAGTGCCAGACAGCGTGACCGCGTATCCAGCTTTGTCGAGCGGGCGCTGAGTCAGCCGCATATCGAGCGGATTACCGGCGCGGCATCCCATTCCGGTTCCGGTTTTTATTACCAGCCAACGCTGCTGGCGGGTTGTCTGCAAAGTGATGAAATCGTCCAGCGCGAAGTGTTCGGGCCGGTGGTCAGCGTGACGCGTTTTGACTCGCTTGAGCAGGTCGTCAGCTGGGCCAACGAATCTGAATACGGACTGGCTTCCTCAGTCTGGACACAAAATATCGACCTCGCCATGCAGATTTCCTCGCATCTGCAATATGGCACCACGTGGATTAACACCCACTTTTCCCTGGTCAGTGAAATGCCGCACGGCGGACTGAAACGCTCCGGCTACGGCAACGATCTTTCCAGTTATTCCTTACAGGACTACAGCGTAGTCAGACACATCATGGCGAAGTTCAAACCTCAATTCTAAAAACAACATTTACGACGACAGGACAGGAGTAAGCGATGAATAAGAACAAAGGTGTTTACGCTTTATCTGCTATTTGTTTGGGCCTGCTGAGTTTCTTAAATAGCGCGCTGGCCGCCGACGCACCCACCAGTATTGGCAAAGGCGAAGGCCAGTTAAATATTGTTGCGTGGCCGGGATATATTGAGCGCGGCGAAAGTGACAAAAATTATGACTGGGTGACGCAGTTCGAAAAACAAACCAGCTGCAAAGTGAATGTGAAAACCGCGGCGACGTCCGATGAAATGGTCAGCCTGATGGCGAAGGGCGGCTATGACCTGGTGACGGCGTCCGGCGACGCATCGCTGCGTCTGATTTACGGTAAACGCGTGCAGCCGATCAATCCTGCGCTGATCCCTAACTGGAAAAACGTCGATCCGCGCCTGACCAAGGGCGCATGGTTTAACGTTGGCGGCAAAGTTTACGGCACGCCGTACCAGTGGGGGCCGAACCTGCTGATGTACAACACCAAAACATTCCCGACACCGCCGGACAGCTGGGCGGTGATTTTTGTCCCGCAAAACCTGCCAGATGGCAAACCGAATCAGGGGCGCGTTCAGGCCTATGACGGTCCGATCGCCATTGCCGATGCCGCGCTGTACCTGAAAAGTACCCAGCCAGATCTCAAAATTGAAGATCCGTATCAGCTCAATGAAACCCAGTATCAGGCCGTGCTGAAACTGCTGCGTGCCCAGCATCCGCTGATCCACCGTTACTGGCACGACGCCTCCGTGCAGATGAGCGATTTCAAAAACGAAGGTGTGGTCGCCAGTTCCTCATGGCCGTATCAGGCCAACTCACTGAAAGGCGAGAAGCAGCCGATTGCCACCGTGTTTCCGAAAGAAGGCGTTACCGGCTGGGCGGATACCACCATGCTCGCGGCAGATTCCGAACATCCGAACTGCGCTTATCAGTGGATGAACTGGTCGCTTGAACCGAAAGTGCAGGGCGACGTCGCCGCCTGGTTTGGTTCCGTGCCTGCGGTTCCGGCGGGTTGTAAAGCCAGCCCGTTGTTAGGCGCAGAAGGCTGTCAGACCAACGGCTTCGATAAATTCGCGTCGATTTCATTCTGGAAAACGCCACAGTCCGAAGGCGGTAAGTTCGTTCCATACAGTAAATGGACACAAGACTATATCGCCATCATGGGCGGCCGTTAATACGCGGCATCCTTTGCGCCGCAGATGCGTTGGCTGCACTCTCTCACCCGAATCACTGACCTGTGTCAGCTCATCGGGATTCGTGAGTTTGCCGCCTTCCTGCGACTCAAATGATGTTGCGTATTCCAGTGAAAACTTTGAAACCGGGAGCTGACTATGCCCGCCGTACAATTTATCAATGTTTCCCGAATATTCGGGGAAACCAAAGCCGTCGATAATGTGTCGATCGATATTCAGGACGGCGAATTCTTTTCCATGCTCGGGCCATCTGGCTCGGGTAAAACCACCTGTCTGCGCCTGATTGCCGGGTTTGAAACGCTGTCATCCGGTTCCATCCGCATTCATGGCAAAGAGGCCACAAAACTCGCGCCGTATGAGCGGGATGTGAATACCGTCTTTCAGGATTACGCGCTGTTTCCGCACATGACCGTGCTGGAGAACGTCGCGTATGGCCTGATGGTGAAAGGCGTGGGCAAAAAAGAACGCAATATTCGCGCGATGGAAGCGCTGGAACGGGTGGCGCTCGGCTTTACAGCGGCGCGCAAACCAGCATTTTTGTCCGGCGGTCAGCGTCAGCGCGTGGCTCTGGCACGTGCGCTGGTCAATCAGCCCAGCGTTCTGCTGCTCGATGAACCGCTCGGCGCGCTCGATCTCAAACTGCGAGAGCAGATGCAGGGCGAGCTGAAAAAACTGCAACGCGAACTGGGCATTACCTTCATTTTCGTCACGCATGATCAGAGTGAAGCGCTGTCGATGTCGGACCGCGTGGCGGTGTTTAACAACGGGCGCATCGAGCAGGTGGATTCACCGCGCGAGCTGTATCTCAATCCGCGCACGGCGTTTGTCGCGCAGTTTGTCGGTACCGCCAATGTGCTTAATTCTGATCTCTCCCTCAGGCTCACCGGCCTTGCCGGCAGCCGTTCGATTCGTCCGGAACATATCCGCCTGACGCCGCAACCGCAAGCTGACAGCAGTATCGTGCAGGTCAGCGCCATCCTGAAAGATATCCATTTTCAGGGGGCGGCGACGCGCTACGAACTGGCGCTGGATGGCGGTGAGCGGTTGTTTGCCAGTGAACCGAATAATCTTGCGGCCAGCCTGCAAACCCACTTCCAGACCGGGCAACCGGTGGTGGCGTGCTGGAACCGGGACGCCATGGTGGCGCTGCTTGAGGGTTAAACGATGGATATCAGTATGACTCCTTACGAGAAGCGGGCGCGGCGTGGCCGGGCGCTGATCACTTTCCTGCATCATCGCCCCGGATTTTATCTGGCGCTGCTGCTGGTTCCGCCGCTGTTGTGGTTCGGTGCCATCTATTTAGGTTCGTTGTTTGCGCTGCTGTGGCAGGGTTTGTATACCTTCGACGATTTCACCATGACGGTGTCTTCGACGCTGACCACCGCGAACCTGCGCGCGCTGTTTGATCCGGTGAACGCCGACATCATTATCCGCACGGTGAGCATGGCGCTGCTGGTGTCGTTTTTCAGCGCGGTTCTGGCGTTTCCGATTGCTTATTACATGGCGCGCTACATTACGGGCAAGAAAAAAGCCTTCTTCTATGTCGCGATCATGTTGCCGATGTGGGCGAGTTACATCGTCAAAGCCTATGCGTGGACGCTGCTGCTTTCCAAAGGCGGTGTGCTGCAATGGTTCCTTGAACATCTCGGGCTGGAACCGCTGCTGACTGCGATGCTGAGTCTGCCGGGTATCGGCGGCAATACGCTGTCAACGTCGGGGATCGGGCGCTTCTGGGTGTTCGTGTACATCTGGCTGCCGTTTATGATTTTGCCGATCCAGGCAGCGCTTGAACGTCTCCCGCCGTCCCTGATCCAGGCATCCGAAGATCTGGGCGCAAAACCCTGGCAGACGTTGCGCTATGTCATCTTCCCGCTGGCGGTGCCGGGTATTGCCGCGGGTTCGATTTTCACCTTCTCCCTGACGCTGGGCGATTACATCATCCCGCAGCTGGTGGGGCCGCCGGGGTATTACATCGGCAATATGGTGTATTCCCAGCAGGGGTCGATTGGCAATATGCCGATGGCGGCGGCGTTCACGCTGGTGCCGATTGTGCTGATTGCTGTTTATCTGTCGGTGGTTAAACGACTGGGAGCTTTCGATGCACTCTAAACGCGCACCCTGGTTACTCAAACTGTCCGCATGGGGCGGGCTGGTTTTCCTGCATTTCCCGCTGCTGATCATCGCGGTCTACGCCTTTAACACTGAAGACGCGGCGTTCAGTTTTCCGCCAAAAGGCTTCACGCTGCACTGGTTCGCGGTGGCGGCGGGGAGACATGACATTCTCGACGCCGTCTGGCTCTCGGTGCAAATTGCCTGTTACGCCACGGTGATTGCGATGGTGCTGGGCACGCTGGCAGCAGCGGCGCTGTACCGGCGCAATTTCTACGGCAAAAACAGTATCACCTTGCTGTTCATGCTGCCGATTGCCTTACCGGGGATCATCACCGGGCTGGCGCTGCTCAACGCGTTTCACGCCGCACAAATCGAACCGGGCATGCTCACCATCGTTATCGGTCATGCCACGTTCTGCATGGTGATTGTTTATAACAACGTCATCGCCCGTTTCCGTCGCATCACCCACAGCCTGATCGAGGCATCGATGGATTTAGGCGCCGACGGCTGGCAGACCTTCCGCTACATCATTTTACCCAACCTGAGCACCGCGCTGCTGGCGGGCGGAATGCTGGCGTTTGCGCTGTCTTTCGATGAAATCATCGTCACTACCTTCACCGCCGGACACGAGCGCACGCTGCCTATCTGGCTGCTCAATCAGCTGGGACGTCCGCGCGAAGTGCCGGTCACCAATGTGGTGGCGCTGTGCCTGATGGTACTGACCATGATCCCGATTTTGGGCGCATGGTATCTGACAAGAAACGGGTCTGATGTGGCCGGTGACGGCAAATAATAAGGAAAAAATAATGCAAACAAACATGCTGATTAATGGTGAGCTGGTTGCCGGAGAAGGGACATCGTTGCCGGTTTACAACCCGCATAACGGGCAGGAAATAGTGCGACTGGCGCAGGCCAGCGAGCAGCAGACCAAACAGGCTGTCGATCTGGCGCACAAAGCTTTTACCGAATGGGGGCAAACCACGCCGAAAACCCGTTCTGAACTTTTGCTGGCGCTGGCTGACCGCATCGAAGCTAACGCCGAAGTGCTCGCGAAACTCGAATCGCTGAACTGCGGCAAACCTTTTCATCTGGCGCTGGGCGATGAAATTCCGGCGGTGGCCGATGTGTTTCGTTACTTTGCCGGTGCCAGCCGTTGCCTGAACGGACTGGCCAGCGGCGAGTATCTGACCGGTCATACTTCCATGATCCGCCGTGATCCGCTGGGAGTTATTGCTTCCATCGCGCCGTGGAATTATCCGCTGATGATGGCTGCCTGGAAAATTGCTCCGGCGCTGGCGGCGGGCAACTGTGTGGTGATCAAACCTTCTGAAATCACGCCGCTTACGGCGCTGAAGCTGGGCGAACTGGCGCAGGATTTGTTCCCGGCGGGTGTGCTGAATGTGTTGTTTGGCGACGGTCAGACGGTGGGTAACGCGCTGACGCATCACGATAAAGTGCGGATGATTTCTCTGACCGGCTCGGTCGCAACCGGCGAGAAAATTGTTGCGCAGGCCACCAGTGGTATCAAACGCACGCATATGGAACTCGGTGGCAAAGCGCCGGTGATCGTGTTTGATGACGCGGATATCGATCAGGTGGTGGAAGGCGTGCGCACGTTCGGTTTCTACAACGCCGGACAAGACTGCACCGCGGCCTGTCGACTCTATGTGCAAAAAGGGGTTTATTCGCGGCTGGTCAACGCGCTCGGCGCAGCCGTTTCTACGATCAAACTCGGGACGGATGAAATCGCCGAAATGGGGCCGCTGGTATCGGCTGCGCATTTAGAACGGGTGGAAGGTTTCGTGCAACGCGCAAAACAGCAGGCGCATATTCAGGTTGTCACCGGCGGCGAACGCGTGCGCGGTGAAGGCTATTATTTCCAGCCTACCGTGCTGGCGGGAGCGCGTCAGGAAGATGAAATTGTGCAGCGCGAAGTGTTCGGGCCGGTGGTCAGCATCACCGAATTCGATACCGAAGAGCAGGTTCTCGACTGGGCAAATGAATCGAATTACGGGCTGGCTTCGTCGGTCTGGACGCAAAACATCGGTCGTGCCCATCGCCTCAGCGCCCGTCTGCAATACGGTTGTACCTGGGTGAATACGCACTTCATGCTGGTCAGCGAAATGCCGCACGGCGGACAAAAGCAATCCGGTTACGGCAAAGATATGTCGATGTACGGACTGGAAGATTACACGGCAATCCGGCATGTCATGATTAAACACTAGCATCCGGGTTCAGCAGATTTACAGGGCTGGCGGCGTTCCCGCCAGCTTATTTCACATCAAATCTTTTTCGCCAGCATCGTCGCAAACCGCAGTTTATAGCGGTTACCGTTTTCGTCGCGTTTATGCAGCTCGCCGACGTCTTCGTTGTACTTCACGATTTCCCAGCCACGGTAATACTCGCGCAGTTCTTCAGGCTGGAAGGTGAACGGGAAGGGCAACGGGCACGGGAAATCCGGGCTGTCCATCGCGGCGACAATCAGGTTGTAGCCTCCGGTTTTCGTCGCAGCGTGCATATCCTGAATAATATGCGGGATGCTGTCGCGTTGCAGGAACATCATCACCACCGTTGAAAAGATAAAATCGTATTCGCCGGTAAAACGGTGCTTGTTCAGATCCTGTTCGCTGATATTGATGTGTTGCAGGGATTCTGCGGCAATAATGTCATGCACTTTTGCGACGCTCATCGCATTGTTGTCCCAGCCGGTGACATCAAAGCCTTTCAGGTTGAGATACAGCGAGTTACGTCCGCTGCCACACCCCAAATCCAGCGCTTTACCCGGCTGAACATAATTTACCGCGTTGAGAATTTCGGAATGGGTACGGGTCAGACCGTATTTTTCGCTGTAATAGTCTTCTGGTGCGAGGTGTTGTGTCATTCGCGGATTTCCTGAATAGTGAATCGTATACCCGCGATTATCCTCTAAAATAGAGTGCTGGCACCATGACTCTTAATGGGGTCTGCATCATATCCCGCCGGGTCATTTTTATAAGGAGATAACATGTCTGGTCCGTCCCCCGATAACAAGCATCCGATGGAGGGATTTCCTCAGGTCTGCTTCATCAAAAACACCGTCAGCAACCCCAATATTATTATTGGCGACTACACCTACTATGACGATCCTGTTGATTCAGAAGATTTCGAGCGCAACGTCCTTTATCACTTTCCTTTTATTGGCGATAAGCTGGTGATTGGAAAGTTCTGCGCGCTGGCCCGCGGGGTGAAATTCATCATGAACGGGGCGAATCACAAGCTCTCTGGCATTTCGACCTATCCGTTTCAGATATTTGGCAACGGATGGGAAAAGGTGATGCCTGCGGCAGAAGACCTGCCTTATAAAGGCGATACGGTGATCGGGAATGATGTGTGGATTGGCTATGAAGCGCTGTTTATGCCCGGCGTTAAGGTCGGGAACGGAGCCATTGTTTCATCGAAATCGGTGGTCACCGGTGATGTCCCTGCTTACGCCATCGTGGGAGGTAATCCGGCTAAGGTCATCAGATACCGTTTCGACAATGAGACGATCGCCCGCCTGGAGCAGATCGCCTGGTGGAACTGGCCAGCAGATAAAATTTCCACAAATCTGGCGTTGATCACCGCAGGTGACGTTGACGCGCTGGCCGCCTGCTGATTTTAGCGATCAGCGGATTGTGCGGTGATCCGTCTGCCGGTAAAGATAACTACCGGTGCCATGTACCGGATCACCTTCAAAACCGACTTTTTGCATGCCGATTTTCTCCAGCACACGCTGCGAAGCCAGATGATTTTCGCGCACGGTGGCGGAGATCCGCTCAAGATGCAGTTTCTCGAAACCTGCGTTCAGCGATGCGCTGGCAAACTCCGTTGCCAGCCCTTTTCCCCACGCGATGGTCGCAAAGCGATAGCCCAGAAATACCCGGTGATTTTCGTAGCCTTCGCGAACTCCCAGCCCACCGAAGCCGATAATCTCATCCGGCTTATGACTCAACGTTATCGCCCAATGGCCGAAACCGTGTTCCGGCCATTCCTGTAACCAGCCGCTAAGTTTTTCCTTCGCTGCCGCCATGTCTTTGAGCGGACCGCGCGGATTAAACAGATTAGTTTGGGGATCGCCGTAAATAGCAAAAAATGAACCGATGTCATCAGCCTCGACAGGCCGGAGCAACAACCGCGATGTTTCGAGGATCATAGTCAGCGTTTTCCTTCTGTTAGCTGAAGTAAATCTTAGACTGAGCAGGAAACTCCGCCATCTGTTTTTGCAAAAAATCAATAAACCGCCGCACCTTCTCAGGAACATGGCGGGTGTTGGGATACAACGCGAAAATGCCCTGTGTCGGGAACCGGTGATCGGGCAGCAAATGGCATAAACGCTGTGCGTCGATTTCCGGTTGCACCAGCCAGTCGGGCAGCAATGCAACGCCTGCTCCTGCGAGCGCAAAAGATAATAACGCCGATGCGCTGTCGGCGGTCACGGCCGGAGGCGAAGAAACACGAAACGGAATTTGCTCCCCCCGGGTATGGGTTACCGGCCAGCTCATCGGCAGCGGCAACCGGCTGTGCGCAATCCACGAGGCCTGAGCCAGCTCTTCCGGCGTTTGAATACTTCCCCTTTGCTGCAAATATGCCACAGAAGCGACCGGCAGGATTTCAAAACTCCCCAGCGTGGCGGCGTGGTGACTGGAATCGGCTAACTGACCGAGGCGGATCGCCAGATCGAAGCGTCCGGAAATCAGGTCATCGTGATTCGAAGACGCAACGTGTTGAATGCGCAGTTGCGGATGCAGCGCAGAAAACGCGGCCAGCGCCGGAACCACCACCCGCGCGCCGTATTCAGGCGTGCTGGTGATGCGCAGCTGTCCGCTCAGACCGCCGTGTTCCCGGCGTACGTCATCCAGTACCGATTCGGCTTCCTGCAATAAATCCTGACAGCGCTGATAAAAGCGTTCGCCGGATTCAGTTAGCGCCAGCCGCCGCGTGCTGCGGGTCAGCAACGCGACGCCGGTTTCGCTTTCCAGTTGTTTGACGTTGAAACTGACGACTGCCTTGGTCAGCCCGAGCGAAGCCGCCGCGCCAGTAAAACTGCCTGCGTTAACCACCGCGACGAAAATCTCCAGCCGCTGCAAATTCAGCATTTCATACTTCCTGATTGTCAAAATATTTTTGACAGTGTAACTGCGCCGCGCCCGTTTATCCCGGATAATATCTCCGTTAGATTGCACGTCTTAACTGATTATGGATGAGTGCAGATGAGTCACAGAGCGCGGGTTGCCGCGGTGTATTTGCTCGGTTTTTTCGTTGATCTGATCAACATGTTTATCGCTAACGTGGCGTATCCCGGCATCGCACGGCAGTTTGATGCACCGGTCAGCGCGCTGGCGTGGGTCAGCACCGGATATATTCTCGGGCTGACGCTGGTTATCCCGCTCAGCCGCTGGCTGGCCGCACGTTTCGGGTCGCGGCGGGTATTTATCCTTTCGCTGACGATTTTTATGCTCGCCTCTGTTGGTGCATCAAGCGCCGGAAATCTGACCACGCTGATTGGCTGGCGGGTTTTGCAGGGGCTGGGCGGAGGATTATTGATCCCGCTCGGGCAGACGCTGACGTACGCGCTTTACCGCAGTCCTGAACGCGCCAGACTGTCGGCAGTGATCATGCTGGTCGGGCTGCTGGCACCGGCGCTTTCTCCGGCCATCGGCGGCATTATCGTGGACAGTTTCAGCTGGCGCTGGGTGTTTATTGCCAGTCTGCCTCTGGCGCTGCTGGCCTGGGTGCTGGCACTGTGCTGGCTGCCACAAACGCCGCGGGAACCGGCGGAGCGGTTTGATGTGAAGGGATTCGCGCTGCTTAACGGCGGGCTGACGCTGGTGCTATGGGGGCTGACATCGCTGGGTGAAAATAGTGAATGGCTGAGCGGCAGCGCATTCTTGCTGGCGGGCGCAGGGCTGATGGCGATGTTTGTTGGCGTATCCCGAAAACAGCCTGAGCCTTTGCTGGATCTGACGTTGATGAAAGATCCGCTGCTGCGCACCGGCATGCTGGTTTATCAGTGGGTTCCCGGCGTGTTTACCGGCGTCAGCCTGATCGCGATGCTGTATCTGCAAAATGAACATCATTTCTCGGCAACGCAGTCGGGGGGGCTGATGCTGCCCTGGTCGCTGGCGTCGTTTGCTGCCATCAGTTTTACCGGCAAAATGTTTAACCGGATCGGGCCGCGGTCGCTGTTTATTCCCGGGTGTCTGATACATGGCGCAGGTATTGGCTTGCTGGCGCTGCTCAGCGGGTTTCCCGCACAGCCTTGGCTGGCGATCGCCGCGTTTACGCTGATGGGTGCGGGCAGCAGTCTGTGCAGCAGCACGGCGCAAAGTGGCGCGTTTTTACATATTCAGACGGAGAAACTGGCCGATGCCAGCGCCTTGTGGAACATCAACCGCCAGCTAAGTTTTTGCCTGGGCGTGACGCTGGTCAGCGTTATGCTCAATATTTTGCAGATTTACCTCCCGCCATCTGCGTTCAGGCTGGCGTTCATTTTTGCCGCCGCCAGCGTTATTGTTCCGGTTATATTGTGTCTGCGGTTGCCGGGCCGTGAAATTGTGCAGGAACTGCATCAGCAGGAAGCTCAAAAGGAAAGAAGATGAATCGTTATGTGAAAGAAGTGTTTGATGCGCATGTATTAATTCAGCGCTGGTTTACAGACTCCGCTGCACCTGAGCAGGTTTGTGATGAACTGCTGGCGCGGTTTAGTCCGGCCTATTCGATGGTAACCATCACCGGCCACCGGCTGGATCATCCGGCGTTATGTGCTTTTTTCAGGGCGCAGCGGGGCGCGAAAAGCGGGCTGAAGATTGAGGTCGAAAAGCCGGTGCTGATTGCTGAAAGTGAAAAAGGCGCGGTCGTTGCGTATCAGGAACGCCAGCAGTTGCCCGGCCAGCCGGAAACGCTGCGTTATTCGACGGTGTTGTTTGTGACTGATGCAGAAGGGAAAATTCTGTGGCGTCATTTGCATGAAACACCAGCCGCCTGATCGCGTATAAAAAAACGGCCTTCCGCGAGGAAAGCCGTTTGAGTCTGCAAAAGTGATTACTTCGTCAGGGTTTTTCTGACTTCGCTGACGTCTTTTGCGGTCACTGCCGGAGCATTGTTGCTCCAGCCCTGACGGATAAAGGTCGACAGTTGCGCCGCTTCTTCGTCCGTCAGACGGTTTGCAAAGCCCGGCATCACCAGCGTGGACGGTGCGCGCGCGGTGGACGGTTGCTGTGCGCCCGCCAAAATGGTGTGAATCAATCCGGTCGGGTCTTTGGCGTTCACAATCGTTGCCTGATCCAGCTGCGGGAATACGCCCGGTGCGCCTTTACCTGTCACGAAGTGACATGCACCGCAGTTATCAAGATACAAACGCTCGCCTTCGCTGAGGTTTTTCGCCGCTGTCAGTTTGGCTTCGGTCGCGCTGGCTTTCTGCGTGTCCTCTGCCGGAACCGGCGGATTGCCGCCCAGGAATTTGATGTAGGCCGCGATGGCTTTCAGGTCGTCATCGGTCATGTGGGCAGTACTGTTTTCCACCACAGACGTCATTTCGCCGCCAACTGCTGCTTTGTCATTACGCCCTTTGCCCAGATAATCGACGATCTCCTGTTCATTCCAGTGCGCGACGCCGCGCAGGGAAGGGACGTCCCAGTTATTCAGGCTGCCGCCCGCCAGGAAATCAGAGTCGCTGCTGTCCAGCGCTTTCTCGTTCATACCGAAACCGCGCGGAGTATGGCAACTGCCGCAGTGACCCAGACTTTCCACCAGATACGCGCCGCGGTTTACCTGCTCAGAAGCCCCCCCGATTGGCTTGAAAGGCTTATCCGAGGCAAACGCCCAGTTCCAGAAACGCATCCCCCAGCGCTGGCTGAACGGGAAGCTCAAATCCGTTTCCGGCGGTTGTTCCGCGCTCGGTTTTACGCCCTGCATAAAGTAAACATAGAGCGCGTGCATATCTTCATCATTAATTTTGGCGTAATCCGGATAAGGCATCGCCGGATACAAACGGGTGCCGTCAGGCAGAACGCCTTTACGCACGGCATCGGAGAACTGTGCTTCGGTATAACCGCCAATGCCGTGGTCTTTATCTGGCGTAATGTTGGTGGAATAAATGGTGCCCAGATTAGAGTTGATCGCCAGTCCGCCGGAAAACGCCGGTTTGCCCGCGACTGTATGACACGCGCCGCAGTCGCCCAGACGCGCCACATATTCGCCCTGTTTGATCAGCGCTGCGTTACCGGATTGTGTATTGGTATCCGCCTGCGCGTTCGCCATAAAACCTGCTCCCAGCAGCAGAGCATTAGCGATAAATAAACTTTTAAGTTTCATCCTGTTCATCTCCGCTTATGCCTGAACCAGTGGACCAGGGTTTTTCAGGTACTGATCTTTAATCGCCTGCGCCGCCATCAGGGTGATCGCGCCGATGGTGTCCGTCGGGTTGGCCTGGAAGTTTTGCGGGAACGCATTACCGCCCGGCACAAACACGTTATGTACATCCCAGCTTTGCAGGAACTTGTTCAGTGCCGAGGTTTTCGGGTTATCGCCCATCACTGCGC
This sequence comes from Rahnella sp. ATs2, assembly GCF_051851855.1. Taxonomy (NCBI): domain Bacteria; kingdom Pseudomonadati; phylum Pseudomonadota; class Gammaproteobacteria; order Enterobacterales; family Yersiniaceae; genus Rahnella; species Rahnella sp. ATs2. The sequence goes on from NZ_JBLYPL010000016.1 coordinate 17,632, forward strand.
CGCCCACGTTATGCGTGGAAACGTATTTGGTCAGGTCAAAATGCGCGTCCATCGGCAGGAAACTTTCGCTGTAGCTGTCCGGGTTCAGCTCTTTGGTGATATTGCCGACGATGCCTTTCAGGTATTGCTGCAACTTCAGCTCGTTCTGTTTCCAGTCGAAGGTCATGCGCAGCAACGGATAGCCGTATTCGTCTTTGTAGTTCGGATCGAGATCCAGATAAATATCGCGATATGACTGGCAGGTCGTCGTGATGCTGATTTTCATCGAATGGCCGTACCATTCTTCCATCCCTTCTTTCCAGCCGGTGCCCCACGCAGGCGTGCCTTTTGGCAGCGAGGTGCTGATCGGTGTGCCGGTGGCCTGAGAACTGTGGATTTTCGCGCCGCCGATAAAGCCTAAAGATGGGCCGTCGAAGTTGCCCGGAGAGATGTCGTTGAACATCTGGCCGGTAGCGCCTGCGGTGGCGAACGGGTTGAAGTTTTTGTCTTTGAAGAACAGCGTCGAGCCGCCGTTACTCAGGAACGCATAGTTACGGCCAATCACGCCTTCTTCAGTGATCGGGTTGTACGGTTTGCCGATCCCGGACAGCAGCATCAGGCGCACGTTACAGAACTGGAAGCTGCTCAGTACCACGATTTTTGCCGGCTGGAAGCATTCGTTGCCGTCTGCATCCATGTAGATCACGCCTTTGGCGGTTTTCTTATCATCGTGCAACTCGACTTTCAGTACGTTAGCGTGGACTTCATAAGAGAAGTTATCCATGCGTTTCAGTGCGTCCATCACGGCGGTTTGCGGCGAGGCTTTTGAGTAGTTCAGACACGGATATTTACTGCAATAACCGCAGTAGTTACACGGCGCAATCTGGTTGCCGTAAGGGTTGGTCCACGCGCGGGACACGCAGGCAGACGGGTTCGGGAACGGGTGATAGCCCATCTTTTTGGTGACTTCAGCAAACATGCTGCTGTTGAGCGTATCTTCCAGCGCTGGCAGCGGATACGGCTCGGAACGTGGCCCTTCGAACGGGTCGCCGCCTTCCATAATCTGACCGCGCAGGTTACCGGTTTTACCGGACTGACCGCAGATGTGCTCAAACTTGGTGTAATACGGCTCGATTTCGTCCCACGTGAACGGGAAGTCCATGATCCGCATATCTTCCTGCAAGATGCCCGGCTTATACGCTTCGTCTGCATACGTTTTGAGTTTTAAATCGGTCGGCGTCGGGCGGATCAGTACCGCCGTCCAGTGCAGACCAGAACCACCGACGCCGGTACCCGGCGCAAACGCGCCCCATTTACGGGTCGGCAGGGCGGTTTCACTCATGTTGTAACGCACGGTGACCGCGGCTTCAGCCGGTGTCGCCATGACTTTGTTACGCACCGCATAGGCGTACTCGTCTGCCGGTTTCGGGTATGCAAATTCTTCGTAGCCGCGATCGCCGCCGCGTTCGAGGGCGCGAACGGTCAGGCCTGCCATCGCCAGCTCGATACTCATCAGCGAGCCAGCCCAGCCGAGGCCGACAACAACGACGTCGACTTCTGGTTTAGTTACTTTTGCCATCTTAAATCCTGTCAGTCATCAGAAAAGGGGAATTAGGGCGCGGCAATCAGGCACGCGCGCCTTGCAGGCTCACTGGCCCCAGCGGATACGGGACGTTGTGCTGCTTAACCCACTCGGTGAAACTGGCGCGAGCGCCGGGGAATCCGATGGCGATCCACGCCTTCATCCCTTTGTTTCCGCCGTAGATCGGATCTGCCAGATAACCGTGTTTGGTGTCTGAAAGCAGTTCGCTGAAGAATTGCGAAGCGACGAGATTCTCTTCGCCTGCGTCCGCAAACTTAATGCCGTTTTTCTGAAGCTGCGTCAGTACGTTGTCTTTGTCCTGATCGTTAAGCTCATGGAAGGCTTTCTGATGATTTTGCTGACACCAGCTGTTCGCGATACGAATGCCGGTTTTGTAGATTTGCTGCGGACGGAACGGGATCTGATATCCCATTGTCGCCGGTGCATGCACGTTGAACGGGCCCTGCATGTAAATTTCTTCACCGAAATCACCGTGCATTTGCTGATCGATAAAAATCGGCACGTTGGTTTCGAGTGCGCCCGGCGCTTTACCTTTGCCGCCAGCAGGGATCAGACGGTCAGCGGCAGCCATAATAAATTGCCACTCATCGGCGCTGAAAAATATCGGTTTATAATCGAGCAAATCCGGGGCAGCCATTTCCGCAGCTTGTGCCGCTGACAGCCCTTTCATCATGATGGTCCCGACAGGCAAAGCCATCAGCGACCCAAGTAAAAACTTGCGACGGGTTGTTTTTTTTTGAAGGAGCATAGAATTACGACTCTCACATGCCTGATGTTAAGTTTGGGTTAATTATTATTATTTTTGGGTACAAGCCGATAATATCACCGCTACATTTAAAATAAATGAATAAATTCCACATGAACTATGAGGTGGAAAATATCTTAATGATTTTCACAGGATTAATTTGAATTAAAAGTCATACTAATCAAGATCATATGCTGTTATCTGATTATTGCGGATGAGAAGAGGAATAGCATTGTTTATCAAAGTCTTCTTTATAATTCCATTGGCTGGATTTAGTTCAATCTAATTTCGCACGGAAAGTTTCTGTTATTTGTTGTTGTGAATGTTAGCTAACATTTTTAACAAATAGGAATGGGTTTCAATTAGGGTGATATCTATTTGTGGGACAAAAGTGAAGTTGAAATAAGCTACAAGTTAACCCTTCCCCGGCAAAGAGAGGGTGAAGATGATTAACGACAATCTCCAATGAGGCTACCCGTTCACTTTAATCCCAAAAGGGATCCGGGAATGTGCTATCTCCGACTTTGTGCAAGGGGATAGCCGCTAACCCCGTGTTTAACTCCCGTAGAGACTCAGGGGGGCAAAATGATATCTTATATCGCTGCGTTTTAATGTTATGGAAAACCCGCACAATGTTAATGAAACTCCCTTCACGTCGCGTCGCCATTTTTGCTGCGGTGATGCTTACTGTTCTTATCACCGTCTCCTTGTTCTTCCTGCGCAGCGCGCCGGTCCCGGAGTATGTCACGGCTCCGGTGCGTAAAGGGGATATTGAAAATACCGTACTGGCTACCGGCCGAATCGATGCGATTGAGCGCGTTAACGTCGGTGCTCAGGTCTCAGGCCAGGTAAAATCTCTGAAAGTTAAGCCTGGCGATCAGGTCATTAAAGGGCAACCGATAGCTGACATTGACGATGTGCCGCAGCGTAATGATTTGCGCACCGCAGAAGCCGCACTTAACGTGGTCAAAGCCGATCTGCAAGCCAAGCAGGCGCTCTTAAAACAGGCTGAACTCCGTTACAAACGGCAGCGGCAGATGCTTAACCAAGAAGCCAGCTCACGTGAAGATTTTGAGTCCGCAGAAGCCACGCTGGCGACCACGCGTGCGGAGCTACTGTCGCTTAACGCGCGTCTGGTGCAGGCGCAGATCGAGGTGGATAAGAAAAAGGTCGACCTGAGCTATACACGTGTCGTCGCGCCGATGGACGGCATCGTTATCGCAGTAGTGACCCAGCAAGGGCAGACGGTTAACTCCAGCCAAAGTGCACCGACAATTATCAAGCTTGCACGACTGGATGTGATGACCATTAAGGCGCAGATCTCTGAGGCCGATATCACCCGTATTTTCATCGGCCAAAAAGCGCGCTTCACCATTTTCTCGGAACCTGACAAAGAGTATGACGCGATACTGCGCACCGTTGAACTGGCGCCGGAATCGGTAATGAAAGACGACACGCTTGCCAGCAGCAGTTCGGCATCAGGCTCAGGTACCTCGAATGCGTCCGTCTACTACAACGCGCTGCTGGACGTGCCCAATCCGGAAAACCGGCTGCGAATTGCCATGACTGCTCAGGTCACGCTGCTTGCCGGTGAAGGTAAAAATACGCTTCTGGTGCCCATTCAGGCGGTGCATAAAGCAGATGGCAATAAGCAGCAGGTGCAGGTTTTGACAAGTAACGGCAAGCTTGAAACCCGACAGGTAAAAACCGGAATAACCAACAGCGTGGATATTGAGATCCTTGATGGCGTGAAAGTCGGGGAAAAGGTGGTGCTGTCGCAGCCGGGTGAAAAAGCACCTGGGGAAGGGTTCGTGCTGTGAGCAATATTATTGAGCTTAACTGCATTAGCCGTACCTACCGTAATGGTGGCCAGACGCTTACCGTCCTCAAAGAGGTGAGTCTGACGATCGCGGCAGGTGAACTGGTGGCGATTATCGGCGCCTCAGGGTCGGGTAAATCGACCCTGATGAACATCATGGGTTGCCTTGATGTCCCCGACAGCGGGAATTATTACATCGGCGGGCAAAATGCTGCCCAGCTTTCACCGGATGAGCTTGCAAGAATACGCCGGGAACATATCGGCTTTATCTTCCAGCGCTATCATTTGATGCCAGACCTCAGCGCACTGGGCAATGTTGAGATCCCTGCGATTTACGCCAACAGCGGGCGTGACCAGCGTCGGCTGCGAGCCGCAGCACTGCTGGGCAGGCTCGGGCTGGAAGGGCGGGAGCATCATAAACCCGGTGAACTTTCCGGCGGTCAGCAACAGCGCGTCAGTATTGCCCGCTCGCTGATTAATGGCGGGGAGATAATTCTGGCGGACGAACCGACCGGTGCGCTGGATTCACAGTCAGGGCAGGAAGTGCTGGCCATCCTCAGCGAACTTCACCAGCGGGGTCATACCGTGGTGATAGTGACCCACGACATGAAGGTGGCGCAACATGCTCAGCGGATTATCGAACTGCGCGACGGCGAAATTATCTCAGACAGCGGCAGCCGCCTGACCGCGACGGAAAAACTGCCGCCCGCCAACAGGACCCGGCAAAGTCGTTGGCAAAGTTTTCTCGATCGTACACGTGAATCGCTGGGAATGGCGCTGAAAGCGATGAACGCACACCGTTTACGCACAACCTTAACCATGACCGGAATTATTTTCGGCATCGCTGCCGTGGTCACAGTGGTGGCGCTCGGTGAAGGGGCGAAGCAGCGGACGCTGGAGAATATTAAAGATCTGGGCACCAACGTAGTGAGCATTTATCCCGGGAGCGATTTCTTCGACGACAGCGCCGAAAGCATTCGTACGCTGGTGCCTGCAGATGCTGCAGCACTGGCGAAGCAGGGGTTTATTGACAGCGTAAGCCCGGAAGTCAGTGCCTCAGACACCATTCGTTTTCGCGGAAAATCCGCAACCGCCTCAATCAATGGCGTTGGGCGAGATCACTTCCGCGTTAATGGCATCGAGATTTTGCAGGGGGCAACGTTCAGGGACGATCGTAACGCCCTGCAGGAAGTGATCATCGATGAAAATGCCCGCATAGCGTTATTTGATGAGGCGGGGTTAAAGGCGCTGGGGCAAATTGTATTCCTCGGTTCCGTTCCTGCACGCGTTGTGGGCATCGCTAAGAGCAATAACCGTAGCTATGCACCTAACCGTATTACCGTGTGGATGCCCTACAGTACGGTAATGTACCGAATGGCAGGTAAACCGGTACTGACCAGCATCAGCGTCCGGCTGAAGGACAATGTGGCTAACGAGGCCGCTGTCAGTGCTATATCTCAGCTGTTGACACAGCGTCACCGCGTAAAAGACTTCCAGCTTTATAATTTTGAACAGATAAGAAAATCCATCGAAAGTACTTCGATGACTTTCAGCATTTTGATTCTTATGGTTGCCTGCATCTCACTGATGATCGGCAGTATTGGGGTGATGAACATCATGCTGGTGTCCGTTACCGAACGTACCCATGAAATTGGCGTGCGGATGGCGGTGGGAGCGCGTCGAAGCGATATCATGCAGCAATTTATGATTGAGGCCGTCCTGGTGTGCCTGATAGGGGGGGCATTAGGCATCGCGCTGTCGTATGCCGCAGGCGCTCTTTTCACCGCACTGGCAGGCGGAATGTTTACCGCCATCTATTCCTGGCAGGCTGCCGCCGCCGCATTTGTCTGTTCAACAATCATTGGCATGATCTTCGGTTATCTCCCCGCCCGCAAGGCGGCAAGGATGGATCCGGTCGCTTCACTGGCCAGCGAGTAACCTATGAAAATATTATCCCCTTTGGCTTTATGCCTTGCCGCCACGCTCAGCGCAGGCTGCGCAAACTTACTAAAAAGCGACTATCACGCGCCTGCCGTAGAGTATCCGGCCAGCTGGTATCACGACGATGCCGACGGGGAGTCCGCACCGTTTGACTGGAACGCGTTTAATGACCCCCTGCTTGATAGCTGGTTACGCCAGGTGATGGCAAGCAATAATGACGTGGCTTTAGCCGTGTTAAGGATGTACCGGGCAAGGCTTGACGCCGAGAGAGTGGGCATTGCAAGCGATCCTGGGTTAAAAGGGACGCTGGGCATGGACAGCAGAAAACCACTTAGCGGCGCATCTGGCTGGGAAAAGGGCAGCTCCACCACTCTGAATACCAGTTATGAACTGGATCTGTGGGGCAAAATAGCCCGGCAGCGAGATGCCGCGGTTTGGGCAAGTCAGGCCACAGAAGAGGATCTGCGTGCAGCACGCCTGACCTTGCTCTCAGAGGCCAGTGACAACTACTGGCGCATTGGTTTTATTAACCAACAGATAAGCGTCCTTCAGCAGAGCATCGGTTATGCAAAAGAAACGCTACGCCTGGCGATGGCTCGCTACCACGCGGGTGGTGCTTCATCACTTGATGTGGTTGATGCCCGGCAAAGCTTGCTGACCCAGGAAAACAGACTCACCGGGTTGCAGCGTGAACGTTTGCAGGCGTTGAATCAGCAGGCGGTATTGCTGGGTACCGCGCCAGGCAGCCCCGTGGCTGAACCGATGACGTTGCCAAAAGGGGGAATGCCCGCGGTTAATGCGAACATTCCGGCCAGCGTGCTGAGACACCGACCCGATATCAGTGCTAAAGAGTGGCGGGTGCGTGAAGCTCTGGCCACCGTTGATATCAGGCGCACCGAATTCTATCCCGCTTTCAGTCTGACCGGTTCTCTGGGTACCAGCAGCAGCTCGCTGATGGCTTTCTTGCAAAATCCTGTCGGTTCCGTTGGCGCCAACCTGACACTGCCGTTTCTCGAGTGGAGGCAACAGGGCGTGGAAGTAAAAATTGCCCGCAACGACTACGAACAGCGATTACTGGAGTTTAAGCAGTCGCTTTATAAAGCGATGAGCAGTATTGAAGACGAGCTGTCCCTGCGTAACCAGTTACTGGCGCAGGAAAAAAGGCTGCATGAAGGACTTGAACTGGCAAGGGAGTCTGAGCGACTGAACGAAGTACGATATCGCCAGGGCGCTGTGCCTGTCTCATTCTGGCTTGATGCTCAGGAGAAGCGTCGCCAGGCGGAGCTATCACTGGATGAAAACCGCTTTGATCAGTTCCAAAATCTGGCGAAAATCTATCTGGAATTCGGGGGTTCGGCGACGTTCCCATAAATACGGATAACTCATTTCTTAATAGGATGGAACGGATCCCCGTTGGTATATCCATTTAACCGGCAGAGCCCGGATGGGTGATTGATGCGATTCCCCTTTGTCTCGCGGGTCGCTGACGCATAGCGCCCGGCGGATATCCATTGATGCGCTTAAAAGCTCTGCTAAACGCTGCCTGTGAGGCATAACCGAGGCGAAGAGCAACGGTGTCAATTGAGATCTTATCGTGAATAATCCAGTGACTTGCGATGCGCATTCGCACCTCCCTTGCATAGCGCTGGGGAGGTATGCCGATGATTGATTTGAAGCGTTCAGCAAAAACAGAACGTGACACATGCGACTGTGCAGCGAGCTCTGCAACAGACCACTCCCGACTCGTATCGCGATGAATGGCCAGAATAGCACGGGCGAGTCGGGGATCACGTAACGCAGCGATCAGGCCAGCGGCGTTCTCGCTGCCGTTTTCGATCCATCCACGCACAATCATGGCGGCCGCCACTTCTGCGAGGCGTGCCAGAATGCCCGCAAATCCTGCGCGTCCGGAACAGATTTCAAATTTCATCGCGCCCAATATAGGAACCAGTCCCGGATAGACCTGTTCATTTGCCTCAACCACTATGGCTTGCGGCATCAGTTTACCAAGCCCCTGCATTCCACCAAGATCGAACTCCATACAGCCATAAAACAGAACCGTGCTGGGTGTCGGATGCGAACTCGGACAAGTATTGATTCCGCTGACGGCCTCGCCCAAAGGCGCAGAGCCTAACGTGTCGATATGTTGAAATGAACAGCTGACATCCGATAAAAGCTGATGCTCCTCACCCTGCGGCATAAATACCATGCTTCCGGCTTTCAGTTCGTGCAACGTCCCGTCGCGCGTACGAAGCACAGCAGTGCCCACAGCGATGTAATGAAAATAGGCATGTCCCGGTCTGTTGCTAAAACCGACGCCAAATTCAGAGCCAGTCTGTAAACGGCGATACTGCACGCCACGCAGGCGCATTTCCAGCAGCAGTTCACTGATGAGCTCGGATGACAGGGCAAAATGTTTATTCACATACATAATCGGCGTTTCGGGTAAAAAATCAGGATGTGGCATCATAGATCGTCCAGCTGCTCAACTCTAGACTTGGTGTTGTGATTTTTCCCAGGAAGAGTGTGTTATGAGAAATGAAGCAACTGAAGCTGTATCCGCGAGTTTGAAGAGGGCGGAACCCAAAGAGTCTGCATGGATGGCCGTGATATCACTGACGATGGGTGTGTTTGGCTTGCTAACTGCAGAATATCTTCCTGCCAGCCTGTTGACACCCATGGCCGCCGATCTCGGTGTGACCGAAGCTCTGGCTGGTCAGTCTGTAACGGTAACGGCGGTGGTGGCCCTGTTTGCGGGTCTGATGGTTCCCCGCCTGACGCGTAATTATGATCGCCGAAATGTTTTGCTGGGTTTTACCGTGCTGATGATTGCCTCCAACCTGCTTGTCGCACTTTCATCCAGTCTGGCTGTTCTGTTAGTCATGCGCATTTTGCTGGGCATCGCGCTGGGAGGTTTCTGGAGTATGGCTGCTGCCGTAGCGATGCGACTGGTCCCTGCTAAAAGCGTTCCGCGTGCTCTCTCCATTATTTTTAGCGGTATTGCTGTCGGTACTGTGGTTTCGATCCCGCTGGGGAGCTATTTAGGTGGGCTTTATGGCTGGCGTAGTGCTTTTATCGCTGCAACCGCAGTCGGCGTGCTGACACTGATCTTTCAGCTGTTTACCCTTCCTGGAATGGCGCCGCGTAGAATGACGATAACGTCATCTGTCATGGATTTACTCCGCCGCCCAGGCATTGCGATGGGAATGACGGGGTGTGTAATCGCCCATACGGGTCAGTATGCGCTGTTTACCTATATTCGCCCGGCGCTTGAAAATATTGCCCAACTCGATGTGGATCGTTTGTCTTTGATACTGCTTGGATTTGGCATCGCTAATTTTATCGGTACGCTGCTGGCCGGGTGGCTGATGGAGAGAAGCCTGCGTCTTACCCTGATACTCATGCCAGCACTTGTCGGTTTCGCGGCATTAAGCATGATTTTGCTGCCACTGGAGGAAAAGGGATTAATGTTTTTCGTCGCGTTGTGGGGGATGGCATTTGGTGGCGTACCGGTTGCGTGGTCAAGCTGGGTAGCGCGTTCGGTTCCCGATCAGGCTGAAACCGCTGGCGGCATGGTAGTCGCAGCCGTTCAGTCCTCAATTGCTGCGGGTGCGGCGTTGGGAGGATTACTCTTTGGTATCAGCGGTGTAACAGGTGTTTTCATCACCGCCAGTTGCATCATGTTTTTTGCCACGCTCGTTATTGGACTAAAGGTGAGGGGCGCGCTGACCTGACCACCAGACCAGGTAGCGAGTGAAGGGTAACCTATCAATTAAGCCTGGTTATCGGGTGGTGGTCCCCACCCCTAAGCAAAGAGTGGGGGACTGTTAATGTCTGCCCCCAAGATCGCGGTCGCCTGATGTGCCGCGAATCATCCGGGTGAGTTCTTCGCAGCGGATGATCTTTCCAGATGACAACGTGAAGCGGGCAAAAACTTCAAATTCACAGTGTTCACCCTGAATTTTTGCTGCGTTGACATGATGGTGTGTAAACACCGTCTGATCCTCCGTGACAGCTGAAAGAACAGAGACTTTTATTTGTGTGGTGTGTGATTTAAGCAGCGCCATATGCTGAATAAATTCGCGGTAATCGAGCCGGTGACCATCGACCACCTGCTGATAGCCCGGGTCAAAGTAAAGGGCAATGTCATGCTCGCTGTGTTCAGGGCTGCAGACCACGTTTTGCAATGCATCAATGACTGTCTGAGTTGTCTTTTTCATCGGTTCCTCCATTTTGAGAGCAGAAAGAGTACGGGAAGAGCGGATGAGGGTATTATCCGTATCTGGACAAGATATACGGTTAACCGGCCAGAAGATGAAAATTGAAAAATTCGACTACGACAGTCTGCATTCGACGCCCTGGCATAAACACGCATCCGGTCAGCTGTACTGGTTGAATCATGGCATTCTTGTCATTGAAACGACGTCAGTACAGTGGACTGTTACACCGGGATCACTGGGATGGTTTCCCGCTGATGTCAGCCACAGGGCCTGGGTTCCGGCAGGCGTGAAAGGTCAAAGCCTTTACCTTGAACCTGCTTCCTGCCCACCGTTTCCCGCTCATCCGGGTGTCTATGGGGCAGATGCCTTCGTGATGGCGATTTTGGAACGCCTGTGCCGGGAAGGTGATTTTTCATCCCCTGCGGGATATCAACGTCATCTTCTCAAATTATTAGGCTTTGAAATTGCCGGAGCTCCTGACTTGCCGCTTCAGTTGACGTTGCCCGTCGATCGCCGGGCGCGTAATGTCGCGAATGAATTACTGAAAAACCCCGCGTGCGCGCTGGACCAGACGCAGCTTGCCCAACAATGGGGACTCAGCGTTCGCAGCCTGAGTCGTTTGTTTACTCAACAAACCGGCCTCAGTTTTAGCCAGTGGAGACAGCAGGCAAAAGTTGTCACTTCATTGCAATGGGTGCTTGCCGGCTTGCCGGTCAGCGAGGTGGCGTTAAGAAGTGGTTACAGCAACGTCAGTGCTTATATCGACGTCTTCCGGCAACGTTTTGGAAAGACGCCGGGGCAGTTTCAAAATGCCCTCCTTCGCACGGAGAGTCGACAAAAGGCATCAGGCTGATTCCCTGATAACAAGCCGGTAGCCGATATCGACTATAGGTTCCTCAACCGCGATGCCTTCGATTTTATCCGCCAGCATGTCCGCCGCGCGGATGCCTGAATCCCATTTATCGACGCTGACGGTGGTAATGGCAGGGCGGTTGTGTGCAGCAAAATTCAAATCCGCAAAACCGATCACCGAGAAATCATCGGGAACACGTAAGCCATGCGCTTCAGCTTCCATAATGGCGCCCTGGGCCAGGGTGTCGGAACTGCAAATGATGGCGTCGAACCGGTGACCGCTCTCAAGCAACTGGCGCAGTGCCTGGCGTCCGACTTCCATATTAGCGGGACGTGAGACAATCACTTCTTTTATGTCGTGCTCAGGAATTGCCCGCAATACGCTTATCGCTCCGTTTTTACGTACCATCGCGCGGCGGTCTGAGGCGCAGATAAAACCAAAATGCGTAAACCCTTTAGCGGCGAAGTATTCCCCGATGGCATTACCGACTTTTTCATGCGAGAAGCCAATCAGCATATCAATCGGTGTTGGCGTGAGATCCCAAATCTCTACCACCGGAATATTGGCGTTAAGAATGATTCTTTTCAGTTCTGACGTGTGATGAATACCGGTCAGCACGATGCCATCCGGCCGGCGGGAAAGCAGCGTCGAGACAATATCGGTTTCGTCTTCCGGCTCGTAGCCGACAATACACAGCAACATGTGGTAACCGCGTGCCGCCAGCTGATCGCTGATCGCCTGAACGGTATCGACAAACATGTTGTTGTTAATTTGTGGCACCACCACGGCAATGAGTTTGGTGCGGCTGGTCGCCAGTCCACCGGCCAGCATATTCGGGATGTATCCGGTGCTGTTGACCGCTTCCATCACGCGCGCGATGGTCGCAGGGCGAACGACTTTGGGATTGTTTAAGGCGCGGCTGACTGTCATCGGAGAAAGTCCGGCAGCCTGGGCGACATCTTCGAGCGTAGCCGTACGGGAACGGCCTTTTTGGGTTTTTATTTTAGTATTCAAAACGTTGTTCACTGATGTCCGGGGATCGATACAAGAATGTTTGCGCAAACATTCTTAGTTTCTCATAACATAACCGGCTTAGGTAGGCTTAAATGTTAATTTGTTGTTGCTTCATGGGCGCCGAAATCTTATTTATCCCCGCGAATTATTTGCCCAAAACGTGAAGGGAGTCATAGGCGTTGGTCAAGGAGAGACAATTTTGGTTAGTTGAGAATTATCCCCTGCCTAAGCGATGCCGTATACTCCATTCAGGCAGAGACAATAGGTCATTTTCATCGATTGGCTTTGAAAGCATTCTTACTGGTTTACCAGGAACCGTTGTCGGAGCTGTAATTTATTCGGGATATGAGGGTTTCATCATGGAAAAGAAAGTCATTTATTTGTTTTGTTCCGCCGGAATGTCTACCTCGTTGCTGGTTTCTAAAATGAAAGTCCAGGCCGAGAAATATGAAGTACCGGTCATTATCGAAGCATTCCCAGAAACACTGGCTGCCGAAAAAGGTGCCGCCGCAGATGTGGTGTTACTCGGACCACAAATTGCCTACATGCTCGACGAAATCAAAAAAGTATTACCGGGCAAACCGGTTGAAGTGATCGATTCTGCTCTGTACGGCAAAATTGATGGGTTAGGTGTACTGAAAGCAGCGGTTGCTGCGATCAAAAAAGCAGCAGCGCAGTAATTTACCGTTTTTCCTTATTTTTAAATTGAACGTCTTTATATTGAAATTTTTAAGTCAAAGAGAACTCCAGTCAAAGAGCGAATTTCATACCCTGGCCGCCGGATGGCGGCATTAAAGGAAAATCCCAATGAGCAAAGCCATTGATTCACTTGAAAAGATACTTCTTCCTTTTGCCGTCAAAATAGGTAAACAGCCGCATATTAATGCCATCAAAAATGGTTTTATCAAATTAATGCCGCTGACCCTGGCTGGCGCCATGTTCGTTTTAATTAATAACGTATTTCTGAACTTCGGTGCCGGTTCCTTCTTTTATTCTCTGGGCGTACGTTTAGACCCATCAACCATTGAAACGCTGGCCGGTTTAAAAACGATTGGTATTAATGTCTATAACGGAACGTTAGGTATTATGTCGCTAATGGCACCGTTCTTTATCGGTATGGCATTAGCAGAAGAACGAAAAGTCGATTCGCTTTCCGCAGGCTTATTAGCTGTCGCCGCATTTATGACGGTTACCCCTTATAGCGTGGGTGAAGCTTATGCGGTCGGTGCAAATTGGTTAGGCGGCGCGAATATTATTTCAGGCATGATAATCGGTCTGGTTGTCGCCGAAATGTTCACCTTTGTTATTCGCAGAAACTGGGTGATTACGTTAACCGCGAGCGTTCCGACGTCGGTTTCCCGTTCATTCTCTGCGTTAATTCCGGGCTTTATTATTCTGTTCTTCTTCGGGGTCATTTCCTGGTTGCTGGGATTATACGGTCATAACTTCCACCAGATTATTATGGATTCTATTTCCAAACCTCTGGCGGCGATGGGCAGCGTAGTCGGCTGGGCGTATGTGATTTTCAACTCCCTGCTGTGGTTCTTCGGTGTGCATGGTTCACTGGCGCTGACCGCACTGGACAACGGCATCATGACGCCTTGGGCACTGGAAAACATTGCGTTGTATACCGAGTACGGTTCTGTCAGCGCAGCGATTGACGCGGGTAAAACCTTCCACTTCTGGGCCAAACCGATGCTGGATTCCTACATCCTGCTGGGCGGTTCCGGAGCGACGCTGGGTCTGATTATCGCCATCTTTATCGCATCACGTCGTGCAGATCATCGTCAGGTCGCGAAGCTTGCGCTGCCGTCAGGCATCTTCCAGATTAACGAACCTATCCTGTTCGGCCTGCCGATTATCATGAACCCGGTGATGTTTATTCCGTTCGTGTTGGTTCAGCCGATTCTGGCGGCGATTACGCTGGCGGCTTACAGCATGGGGATTATTCCACCGGTGACGAACCTTGCGCCATGGACCATGCCGACGGGTCTGGGCGCCTTCTTTAACAGTAACGGCAGCATCGCCGCCTTGTTAGTGGCTCTGTTCAACCTTGGTATCGCCACGCTGGTTTATATGCCTTTCGTAATCTTGTCGAACAAAGCGCAGGCGATAATCGAGGAAGAAGAAAGCGAAGAAGACATTGCCGCAGCACTGAAATTTTAATCTGAACGGACAGCGGCGGGGCAAGCTTCCTGCCGCTACCCGGTAAATCACGGAGAGATAAAAATGATGGATTTAGACAGCATTGTTGATACCGAAAGCGAACTGCAGGATTTAGAAGAAGTGGTGATGGGGCTGATTATTAACTCCGGACAGGCCCGCAGCCTGGCGTATTCAGCACTGAAAAAAGCTAAAGAAGGCGATTTTGAGCAGGCGCGTGCAGTGATGGCGCAATCGAGAATGGCGCTCAATGAAGCCCATCTGATACAGACCAAACTGATTGAAGAAGATCAGGGCGAAGGCAAAACCAAAGTCAGCCTGGTGCTGGTTCACGCGCAGGATCACCTGATGACATCCATGCTCGCCCGCGAACTGATTGCAGAACTCATTGAGCTTCATGAGAAAATAAAATAACGTAGGGAACCATAATGCAGCCACCGGTACTCAGTATGGAAATTAAGACAGCGCGCGAAAATCAACTCTTCGACGGTCAGAATTTCCACATGTTTATCTACAACAAGGTAGAAAGCATCTCCGGGTTGCATGAGCATGACTACTATGAGTTCACCATCGTCCTGACTGGCCGGTATTTTCAACACGTTAACGGCAAACGGGTACTTTTAGAACGTGGCGATTTCGTTTTCATCCCGTTAGGTTCTAACCATCAAAGTTTTTATGAATTTGGTGCCACCCGGATTTTAAATGTTGGGATCAGTAAAGCTTTTTTCGAGCAACATTATTTATCTTTATTACCTGCCAGATTTGTTGCATCGCAGGTCTATCAGATAAAAACGGAATTCCTGGCTTATATTGAGTCGGTCATTGCTTCACTGAATTTCCGCAACGGTGAATTCAATGAATTTCTGGAGATGGTGACGTTTTATATTGTTAACCGCTTACGTCATCACCGTGAATCAGAAGTGACGCCTGATATTCCAGTCTGGCTGAAAACGGCGATTGAGAAAATGCATGATAAAGCGCGCTTCGGTGATAAAGCATTATCCAATATGGTGGAGCTTTCCGGGAAGTCGCAGGAATACCTGACGCGCGCGACGCAGCGACATTATGGCAAAACGCCGATGCAGATTATAAATGAAATCCGTATTGATTTTGCCAAAAAACAGCTGGAGATCACCAACTACTCGGTCACGGATATTGCTTTTGATTCCGGTTACAGTAGCCCGAGTATGTTTATTAAAAACTTTAAAAAACTGACTTCTTTTACGCCGAACCATTACCGGAAGAAGTTGTGCAGTATTAATTAATGTCGGTTCATTCAACAATATTTCTGTATTAATTTGCAGTGCATGATTATTGCACGGGAGTCCCTATGACTAAAAAACTGAAAGTCGTCACTATTGGTGGCGGGAGCAGCTATACCCCGGAATTACTGGAAGGCTTTATTAAACGCTACGCAGAATTACCGATCACTGAATTATGGCTGGTGGATGTCGAAGGCGGAAAAGAGAAGCAGGATATTATCTTCAATCTCTGCCAGCGTATGGTGGAACGCGCCGGTGTGCCGATTGTCATGCATAAAACGCTGAACCGCCGCGAAGCACTGGTAGACGCCGATTTCGTCACCACGCAACTGCGCGTCGGTCAGTTAAAAGCGCGTGAACTTGATGAACGTATTCCGCTGAGTCACGGCTATCTGGGGCAGGAAACCAACGGTGCAGGTGGCTTGTTTAAAGGGCTGCGTACCATTCCGGTGATTTTTGACATCATTAAAGATGTCGAAGAAATCTGCCCGGACGCCTGGGTGATCAACTTCACCAACCCGGCCGGTATGGTCACTGAGGCGGTATTCCGTCACACCAAATTCAAAAAATTCATCGGCGTGTGCAACATCCCTGTCGGCATGAAAATGTTCATTCAGGATGTACTGAAACTGACGCCGCAGGATGACTTGTCCATTGACCTCTTTGGCCTGAACCACATGGTGTTCATCAAAGATGTCATTGTGAACGGCGAATCACGCTTTGCCGAACTGCTCGACGGTGTGGCTTCCGGCACACTGACCGCCGGTTCGGTGAAAAACATCTTCGACCTGCCGTTCAGCGAAGGCCTGATCCGCTCTCTGAATCTGCTGCCGTGTTCTTAC
This sequence comes from Rahnella sp. ATs2, assembly GCF_051851855.1. NCBI lineage: Bacteria > Pseudomonadati > Pseudomonadota > Gammaproteobacteria > Enterobacterales > Yersiniaceae > Rahnella > Rahnella sp. ATs2. The sequence continues at coordinate 34,073 of NZ_JBLYPL010000016.1, forward strand.
CTGTTGTACTACTTCAAGCAGAAAGAGATGCTGGCGATTGAAATGGGTGAGTTCTACAAAGGCGGCGCGCGTGCCACTGTGGTGCAAAAAGTCGAGAAGCAGCTGTTCGATTTGTACAAAAATCCTGATCTGAACGTGAAGCCAAAAGAGCTGGAACTTCGCGGCGGCGCTTATTATTCCGATGCGGCGTGTGAAGTGATCAGCGCGATTTATAACGACAAGCAAACTGAACAGTACGTCAATTTCCCGCACAACGGGCATATTGATAATATTCCGGCGGACTGGGCGGTGGAAATGACCTGCACCATCGGGCGTGACGGCGCAAAACCCCATCCGCGCATCACGCACTTCGACGAAAAAGTGCTGGGGCTTATCTACACCATCAAAGGTTTTGAGATTGCTGCAAGCAATGCCGCCATCAGCGGCGAGCTGAACGATGTGCTGCTGGCGATGAACCTCAGCCCGCTGATCCATTCCGATAAAGATGCCGAAATACTGGCACGCGAAATGTTGCTGGCACATGAAAAACTGCTGCCGAATTTTGCAAAAACCATTGCCGCGTTAAAATAACCCATCGCCTTCCCGCAAGGGAAGGCTCTCCGGAAGGGGTGTTTATGGATAAATTACTGATTGTGAACGCGGACGACTTCGGGCTTTGCAAAGCACAAAATTACGGGATCATTGAGGCGTTTACTCACGGCGTGGTGCGATCTACCACGGCGATGATGAATGCGTCGGGCATCGAACACGCCGCCGTACTCAGCAAAGTCAGTCCGCAACTGAGCGTCGGGATGCATTTTGTCCTGACGTTAGGCCGTCCGCTTTCGCCTATGCCAAATCTGACCCGTGAAGGCGAACTGGGGAAATGGATCTGGGAAATGGCCGAGGCCGGAACCCTGCCGCTGGATGAAATCGCCCGTGAACTGGAATGTCAGTTCAGTCGTTTTATCGAGCTGTTTGGCAAAATGCCGACACATATCGACAGTCACCACCACGTGCATATGTTTGCGGAAATATTCCCTATAGTGGAAGCGTTCGCTAAAGAGAAGGGCGTTCCGGTGCGTATTGACCGTGACGAAGTCCGCAAAGGTGAAATTGCTCTGTGTGGCGCGAAAAGTACCGACGGTTTCGACAGCACGTTCTACGGCGATGCCATTTCAGAAGCGCTGTTTCTGCAAACGCTGGACAATGCGACGCAGCGCGGCAATCGCTCTGTTGAGATCATGACGCATCCATCGTTTATTGATAACACCATTCTGGCGAGTAAATATTGCTATCCGCGTCTGGCAGAACTGGATGTGCTGACGTCAGAAACGCTGAAGTCCGCCATTGCAGAACGCGGATTCCGGCTGGGATCGTTTAAAGATTTATGACCGGAATGCCCCAGCCGCTGGCATAAATGTCAGAGGTCAGGGGCACGCCTGAGAGGCGGCTACGGGTACAGCGGGACAATATTTTTCGACAGATCACCCATCTCGTTGCCGATGTTCAGACGAGAAAGCAACAATTGGGCCTTCTCTCTTAATTCACTTATCGTCTGCAGATGTGGTTTTCTGGCTGCATAAATGACGACATTCCCACTCGGCACCCGGCAATAAAGTACCTCACCAAATACCTCCCGCAGTGCGCAAGATAATGCGCTTCCGGCTCGTGGCACCTCGTAATAATTCAGCACAAGCCAGCCCTGATCGCTCAATTTTTCCAGACACAATCTCAGAAAAGCTTCTGTACCCTGACGTGGCTCCATCGAAAAGGCTGAGTACAGATCTGAGAAAATCAAATCGTACTGATGCGTATGCTCTCTGCGCAAATAATGTTCTGCGTCTTCAATGTAATAAGAGATTTTGTCCGACCCGGGCAACGTAAACCATTCCTGCGCTACGGATAACACACCCGCTCTCAGCTCAACCACATCCATAATCCGCTGTTCATCAAGAGCATGAAGCGCGCGCAGTAATGCGCCTCCGCCAAGTCCGAGCAGAAGCGCAGTCCGCCCGGAAGTAAACGCAGTCGCCATCAACATGGCTTTGGAATAGTGATGAACAGGTAAGTTAACGTCTTTTTTGAGCATTTTGCTCTGCTCATTAATGCCTTCAAAACGCAATATCCGGTGCTCTTCTGTGTCCGCGACGATGATGTCCCCGTACTCATCTGTAACATGGCAAACAATATCGCCCTCAGGCTGAATATTGAATTTGTTTGAAAAAACATCCTTATTTGTCATATGCAGACTCATTTCTTATAAAAATTTACGAGGAGGGGATTATGCCCGTTAATCCGACGGACTGGCTTTAACAATTTCGACCTGGTTGTTTTTCAATAACTTGTGTAAACCCGCCGCAGGCAGTTCATCCGTAAATAATGCCGTCACCTGAGAGACATTGCCGATTTCAACGGCGGCGGAAGCATGATATTTGGTATGGTCCGCAGCCAGAAGGATATGCCGTGAGTGCGCCATCATGGTTTTCGCCACGCTGGCCTCGTTGACATCAAATTCCATTAAAGCGCCATCGCTTTCTATCGCGCCGACGCTGGTGACCAGATAATCTGCGCGGAATCCCGCCACAAAAGCCGTCGCCGAGGGCCCGATAATTCCGCCGTTGTGAGGACGCAGCGTTCCGCCCGGCACCATCACCTCAAATCGCGGATTCTTATACAGAATATGGGCGACACGCAGGCAGTTTGTGATAATGCGCAGATGGTTATGATTGAGCAGGGCATGCGCCACCTGTTCAACCGTGGTACCAATGGTAATAAATACCGTCGAGCCGTCGGGAATGTAATCGGCGATCGCTTGTGCAATCGCTTTTTTCTCTTCTGTCCACGACATTTCCCGCTGCTCAAAGGCAGTATTGACTACGCTGGAGGCCCGACCCGCGCCGCCGTGATGACGCGATACCAGTCCCTGTTCACTGAGCTTGCGGATATCCCGGCGTACGGTTTGCGTCGAGACATCAAGTAAGGCTGCCAGTTCTTCAATGTTCATATACCCGTTTTCACCAATCAGCCCGAGCAGCTGATCGTGGCGCGGATTCCCAGTCAGTTCAGTAAGACTCATGGGCATACCTCTAAAAATGAGCGTCTGAGTCGTATTCTATACAGAAAGTGACAAAAAAGACCGTGTCTGATCACAGTCGGGAATTCCGGCACGGCCACCTGGCTTTGTGCATTTCAGGGCGGCCACACCACTGGCAAAACGCACGGCTTCCCCACAATCCGCGCCCTGGGCCAGACTGACGGCCAGCGCGCCGTGAAAAACATCCCCCGCGCCGGTCGTGTCTACCACGCTGACGGCAAACCCGGGCTGATGATGCAGACTGCCATTTTCCAGCCACAGACAACCTTGTCCGCCTTGCGTGACATACACATGACCCTTTGTGAGCGTTTGTGCGTTAATTAACGCAGCACCGGCGTCAGTTTTTCCGGTCAGCCGCTGCAAACCAGGGGCAGAGAATGCGCTGTGATCGCTTAACGCCACCAGATCGGCGATATCCTGCGGTGTTACATCGGCATCCAGCACGGTGAGCACACCGGCCTGACGCGCCAGTGTGAACGCTTGTTTCGCGCCGTCGTGCCAGCGCACGTCCGCCAGCACCACATCCCACTGCGAAAAGTCGATGGCCTGTAGCCACGTGGCGCAAACGTGTAAATCCGGGCTGGGATAATTGATGATAATCCGCTCACCGTGTTGATCCACCAGAATGGCAGATTGCGAAGAACGGGCCTGATCAATGCGACGGACGTAGCGGGTATTTACCCCCAGGGATCCCAGCTCCGCGAGCAGCCGGTTGCCGGTATCGTCATCGCCCACGCGGCCAATAAAGTCCACCTCTGCGCCCAGTTTCGCCGCAGCCACTGCGGCAGTGGCTGCTGGACCTCCACCCACTTCATGATATTTTTCAGCGACATATTTCCCTCCTTCCGCAGGTAATTCATTCACGTAATAGATCCGGTCCATCACGGTGATCCCGACACAGGCAATGCGAATCATGGCTGTTCCTTAAGCGTGTTTTGATGAGGTTATTTTAATTAAGCGAATTGTTAAAAAAGTGATGGCTGTCAATTTTTTGACCTGAAATTACAAATACGATCAAAAAACGACAAACAAAGACAGCGCTGATTATCAAAAAGTGACATGGCTGATCAGCACAAAGGAGAGACGCATGGCAAATGTGGCATTTATTGGTCTGGGGCAAATGGGCGCTCCGATGGCGGCCAACCTGATTAAACAGGAACACCGGTTAGCGGTGTTCGATCTTAATCCGCAGGCTGTGGCAGCGCTGGTGCAGCAGGGAGCAACGGGCAGCAAGAGCGCGGCAGAGGCAGCGGAGGGCGCAGAATTTGTCATCACCATGCTGCCCAACGGCGATCTGGTGCGCGATGTGTTATTTGGCCGCGACGGTATCTGCGAAACCCTGAGCCCGTCGGCGCTGGTTATCGACATGTCGACCATTCATCCGTTGCAAACTGACAAGCTGATCACGCAGATGCACGAAAAAGGTTTCAGCCTGATAGACGTGCCGGTCGGCAGAACCTCGGATCACGCTGTAGCAGGGACTTTACTGCTGCTGGCGGGTGGTACGCAGGAACAGGTTGAGCGGGCGACGCCGGTGCTGATGGCGATGGGATCTGAACTGATTAATGCGGGCGGGCCGGGCAAAGGCATCCGCGTCAAGCTGATCAATAACTACATGAGCATCGCCCTGAATGCGCTCTCCGCCGAAGCCGCCGTGCTGTGCGAAGCACTGGATCTCTCTTTCGAAGTGGCGTTGCAGGTCATGAGCGGAACACCTGCCGGAAAAGGTCACTTCACCACTTCATGGCCAAACAAAGTGCTGAAAGGCGATTTGTCGCCGGCCTTCATGATTGACCTCGCCCATAAAGATCTCGGTATCGCGCTGGACGTCGCCAATCAGTTGCATGTGCCAATGCCGCTCGGTGCGGCTTCCCGCGAAGTCTACAACCAGGCGCGTGCCGCCGGGCGCGGACGTCAGGACTGGACCGCCATTCTTGAGCAGGTGCGCACCAGCGCCGGTCTGACTCAGAAAACACATCCGTAACGCATTAACCAAGGAAAGTTAAATGACTCAATACAGCCTTAACGATATCACCCGTCCTTCCGGCGGTTTCGCCATGCTGGCGGTCGATCAGCGCGAAGCGATGCGCTTAATGTTCGTGGCCGCGGGTGCGAAAGCGCCGGTCGCCGATCAGGTTCTTACTGATTTTAAAGTCAATGCCGCACGGATTCTATCACCGTACGCCTCAGCGATTCTGGTCGATCAGCAGTTCTGTTACCGCCAGATTGTTGAGCAGCAGGCCATTGCAAAGAACTGCGCGATGATTGTCGCGGCAGACGAATTTATTCCGGGCAATGGCATTCCGGTGGACAGCGTGGAGATCGACAAAAATGTGGATCCGCAGCAGGTCAGGGAAAACGGCGGCAAGGCGCTGAAACTGCTGGTGTTGTGGCGCAGCGATGAAGACCCGCAACAGCGTCTTGAGAAGGTGAAAGAATTCAATCAGCGCTGCCATGCGCACGGATTGCTGAGCATTATCGAGCCGGTCGTCAGGCCGCCGCGTCGTGGCGATAAATTTGACCGCGAACAGGCGATTATTGATGCCGCGAAAGAACTCGGTGACAGCGGCGCTGACCTTTATAAAGTCGAAATGCCCCTCAGCGGGCGCGGCACGCAGGCTGAACTGCTGCGCGCCTCGCAACACCTCAATGAACATATTCATATGCCGTGGGTGATCCTCTCCTCCGGCGTTGATGAAAAACTTTTTCCGCGTGCGGTCAGCGTCGCCATGACGGCGGGCGCATCCGGTTTTCTCGCAGGCCGTGCGGTCTGGTCATCTGTGGTCGGTTTACCTGATACCGAACTCATGCTCAGGGATATTTCCGCGCCGAAATTGCAGCGTCTGGGCGACATTGTGGACGAAATGATGGCGCGCCGCCGTTAACGAAAGGAGTGGAAAATGAAATGGTTTAACACCATGAGCCACCACCGCTGGCTTGAGCAGGAAACCGACCGGATTTTCGATTTTGGCAAAAATGCCGCCGTGCCCACCGGCTTCGGCTGGCTGGGCAATAACGGACAAGTGCGGCCGGATATGGGCACGCATTTGTGGATCACCGCCCGCATGCTGCACGTCTATTCCGTTGCCGCAGGTATGGGGCGTCCCGGCGCGTATTCGCTGGTCGATCACGGTATCCGTGCGCTAAATGGCGCGCTGGCGGATAAACAGCACGGCGGCTGGTACGCCTGCGTGAATGATGAAGGCGTAGTGGATGCTTCAAAACAGGGCTATCAGCATTTCTTTGTGCTGCTTGGCGCTGCCAGCGCCGTCACTACCGGCCATCCTGAGGCCAGAAAATTACTCGATCAGGCCATCGGCGTGATCGAAAAGTACTTCTGGAGTGAAGACGAACAGATGTGTCTCGAGTCGTGGGATGAAGCCTTCACCGAAACCGAAGCCTATCGCGGCGGTAACGCCAATATGCACGCGGTTGAAGCTTTCCTGATCGTTTACGACGTCACGCATGAGCGCAAATGGCTGGATCGCGCACTGAGAATCGCCTCGGTGATCATTCATGACGTCGCCCGTCGCGGCGAGTATCGCGTAAATGAGCATTTTGATACGCAGTGGAAGCCGATCCGCGATTACAACAAAGACAATCCTGCGCACCGTTTCCGCGCTTACGGCGGCACGCCGGGGCACTGGATCGAATGGGGGCGCCTGATGCTACACCTTCACGCCGCGCTCGAGGCTCGTTTTGAAACGCCACCGGACTGGTTGCTGGAAGATGCCAAAGGGCTGTTCCACGCCACGATCCGCGATGCCTGGGCACCGGACGGCGCAGACGGTTTTGTTTATTCCGTTGACTGGGACGGGCAGCCTATCGTGCGCGAACGCGTGCGCTGGCCCATTGTGGAGGCGATGGGTACCGCGTATGCGTTGCATTGCCTGACCGGCGAAGCGCAATACGAAACCTGGTATCAGACCTGGTGGGAATACTGCGTGAAATACCTGATGGACTTCGAAAATGGCTCGTGGTGGCAGGAGCTGGATACTGACAACAAAGTGACCACCAAAGTCTGGGACGGTAAACAGGATATTTATCATCTTCTGCATTGCCTGGTGATCCCGCGTCTGCCGCTGGCGCCGGGGCTGGCACCTGCCGTGGCCGCCGGTCTGCTGGACATCAATGCAAAATAAAAATCACGGAGACCATCATGAGTACCCTACAAAATAAAAATACTCAGATTGAATTTATCGCCGGTAATAATGAATTTTCGCTGATTTATCAGCAGCGCCAGATTTTACGTCATACCGCGCAAGCGCCCTGTTTATGGATTGGCGCTGGCGAGGCGGATATCGACATGTTCCGTGGCAATTTCAGCATTAAAGACCGCCTGAATGAAAAGGTCGCCCTGACGGACGTAAAAATCACCGCGCATCCTGCCGGATGGGATCTGCATTTCAGCCGGGGCGATACGCTCAGCGCGAGGATTGCGATCACCACGGATGACAGCGGGCGTTTACAGCTTAACCTGCAAAACGACGACCGCGCGCATAACCGCATCTGGCTGCGACTGGCGGCAGAACCGCAAGATCATATTTACGGCTGCGGTGAACAGTTTTCTTACTTTGATTTGCGCGGCAAACCCTTCCCGTTGTGGACCAGCGAGCAGGGCGTCGGGCGTAACAAACAAACCTATGTCACCTGGCAGGCCGACTGCAAAGAGAACGCAGGCGGCGACTATTACTGGACGTTCTTCCCGCAGCCAACCTTTGTCAGCACGCAGAAGTTTTACTGCCACGTTGAAAACAGCGGCTATATGAATTTCGATTTCAGTGCGCCGGACTATCACGAACTGGCCTTCTGGGAAGATAACGCCACACTGCGTTTTGAATGCGCCGACAGCTATATCAGTCTGCTGGAAAAACTCACCGCCTTGTTAGGTCGCCAGCCGGAATTGCCGGACTGGGTATACGACGGCGTGACGCTGGGCGTTCAGGGCGGCACGGAAATCTGCCAGCAAAAACTCGACGTGATGCGCCAGGGCGGTGTGAAAGTCAATGGCATCTGGGCGCAGGACTGGTCAGGTATCCGCATGACCTCGTTCGGCAAACGCGTGATGTGGAACTGGAAGTGGAACCGCGAGCTGTATCCGCAACTCGACGAACGTATCGCTCAGTGGAAAGAAGAGGGCGTGCAGTTTCTTTCTTACATCAATCCGTACGTCGCCAGCGATCGTGATTTGTGCGCAGAAGCATCAGAACACGGCTATCTGACCAAAGATGCCAGCGGCGCGGATTACCACGTTGAGTTCGGTGAGTTTTACGCAGGCGTGGTCGATCTGACCCATCCCGCGGCCTATGAGTGGTTTAAAAACGTCATCAAGAAGAACCTGATTGAACTGGGCTGCGGCGGCTGGATGGCGGATTTTGGCGAATATCTGCCAACCGATACTTTTCTGCATAACGGCGTCAGCGCGGAAATCATGCATAACGCCTGGCCCGCGCTGTGGGCGAAGTGCAACTACGAAGCCTTGCAGGAAACCGGCAAGCTCGGCGAGGTGCTGTTCTTTATGCGCGCTGGTTACACCGGCAGCCAGAAATACTCGACCATGATGTGGGCAGGCGATCAGAACGTTGACTGGAGCCTGGACGACGGGCTGGCCTCGGTGATCCCGGCGGCATTATCGCTGGCGATGAGCGGCCACGGTCTGCATCACAGCGATATCGGCGGTTACACCACGCTGTTCGACATGAAACGCAGCAAAGAACTGCTGCTGCGCTGGTGCGATTTCAGCGCTTTCACGCCGATGATGCGCACCCACGAAGGCAACCGTCCGGGCGACAACTGGCAGTTTGACGGCGATGCCGAAACCATCGCGCATTTCGCCCGCATGACCGGCGTGTTCACTCATCTCAAGCCTTACATCAGACAGGCCGTGAAGCATAACAGCCAGAGCGGTGTGCCGGTGATGCGGCCGCTGTTCCTGCATTACGAAGACGATGCCCGCACTTACACGCTGAAATACCAGTACCTGTTTGGCCGCGATCTGCTGGTGGCACCGGTGCATGAAGAAGGGCGCAGCGAGTGGTCGCTGTATCTGCCGCAGGATACCTGGATCAACGCCTGGACAGGCGAAACTCATCATGGCGGCGATGTCACCGTGGTTGCGCCGTTGGGAAAACCACCGGTCTTTTATCGTGCAGACAGCGAGTGGGCAGCGCTGTTCGGCGAATTACGTTACCTCTGATAAGGCTCACCCGCCGGGGTTCAGGACATCGCTCCGGCAGGTGAAGGAGAATAATAATGAGTCAGACAACACCGGAAAACCCTGCGACCCTGCGGCTGCCTTTCAGGGAAAAATTGGCCTACGGCATGGGGGATTTAGGCTCCAATATCCTGCTCGATATCGGCACGCTGTATCTGCTGAAATTCTACACTGACGTACTCGGTCTGCCGGGAACTTACGGCGGCATTATCTTTTTGATCGCCAAATTCTTTACCGCGTTTACCGATATGGGCACCGGCATCATGCTGGATTCGCGCCGCAAAATCGGGCCGAAAGGTAAATTTCGCCCCTTCGTGTTATACGCTGCATTTCCGGTGACGTTGCTGGCCGTCGCCAATTTCGTCGGCACTCCACTGGAGATTACCGGTAATACCGTGGTGGCGACGCTGCTCTTTATGCTGTACGGCTTATTCTTCAGCATGATGAATTGCTCATATGGCGCGATGGTGCCCGCCATCACTAAAAATCCCGACGAACGCGCCTCACTCGCGGCGTGGCGACAGGGCGGTGCCACGCTGGGGCTGTTGTTGTGTACCGTCGGGTTTGTGCCGGTAATGAATCTGCTCGAAGGCAGTTCGCAGCGCGGTTATATTTTTGCCGCGACGCTGTTCTCACTGGTGGGCTTGCTGTTTATGTGGCTGTGTTATGCCGGTGTGAAAGAGCGTTATGTCGAAGCGCAGCCGCAGGATCCTGCGCAAAAGCCGGGGTTGTTGCAGTCGTTTCGCGCGATCGCCGGTAACCGTCCGCTGTTCATCCTGTGCATCGCGAACCTCTGCACGCTCGGCGCGTTCAACGTCAAACTGGCGATTCAGGTGTATTACACGCAGTACGTGCTTAACGATCCGATCCTGCTTTCCTACATGGGCTTTTTCAGCATGGGCTGCATTTTCATCGGCGTGTTCCTGATGCCCGCCGCCGTGCGCCGCTTCGGCAAGAAAAAAGTCTATATCGGCGGTCTGGCGCTGTGGATTGTCGGCGACATTCTTAACTACTTCTACGGCAGCGGATCGGTCAGTTTTGTCGCGTTCTCCTGCCTGGCGTTCTTCGGTTCGGCATTCGTCAACAGCCTGAACTGGGCGCTGGTGTCCGATACGGTGGAATACGGCGAATGGCGCACCGGCGTGCGTTCAGAAGGTACGGTCTACACCGGTTTCACCTTCTTTCGTAAAGTCTCGCAGGCACTGGCAGGGTTCTTCCCCGGCCTGATGCTGACGCAAATCGGCTATGTGCCTAACGTGGTGCAGTCGGCGGGTACGCAGGAAGGGTTGCGTCAGCTGATCTTCATTTATCCCAGTGCGCTGGCAGCGATCACTATCTTGGCGATGGGCTGTTTTTATAACCTTAACGAGAAAATGTACGTGCGCATCGTGGCGGAAATCGAGCAGCGCAAGCAGACGGCATAAGGCATTTACTGTGTCAGCGCCCTGCGGGGTGCTGTGAGGATCGACTATGAAGGATTTACATCACCCTGATCCGCTGACCCTGCGTGAGAAGTGCGCCTATGGAATGGGCGATTTTGGCTCGAACCTGATGTTGTGTATCGGGACGCTGTACCTGCTGAAGTTTTATACCGATGAACTGGGCATGCCGGCGTTTTATGGCGGCATCATCTTTCTGGTGGCGAAGTTTTTCACCGCCTTCACCGATATGCTGACCGGCGTATTGCTCGATTCCCGCCGCCATATCGGCGCGCGGGGCAAGTTCAGGCCGTTTATTCTGTATGCCTCGGTGCCGGTGGGACTGGTGGCGACTGCGCAGTTTATGGCGAATGATTTTGGCCTGCCGGTGAAAACGGCGCTCGCCACTGTACTGTTTATGCTGTTCGGCCTGTTCTTCAGCCTGATGAACTGTTCGTACGGTGCGATGGTGCCCGCCATCACCAAAAATCCGCATGAAAGGGCACAACTTGCGGCCTGGCGTCAGGGCGGTGCCACGCTTGGGTTACTGCTGTGTACCGTGGGGTTTATGCCGGTGCAGGCGTTATTGGGTCACTCTCCCCCGGTGGGATATTTCTCCGCTGCGCTGATTTTCGCCACCTGCGGCATTCTGTGCATGGGCTGGTGTTATCGCGGCGTCCGGGAACGTTACGTTGAACTCACGCCAGCGGGGCATAAATCCGGCATTCTGCGGTCGTTTCGCGCCATATTTCGCAATCCGCCGTTGCTGGTTTTGTGTCTGGCCAACCTCTGTACGCTGGCGGCGTTTAATATCAAACTGGCGATCCAGGTGTATTACACGCAGTACGTCCTCAATGATATTCATCTGCTGTCGTGGATGGGCTTTTTCAGTATGGGCTGTATTCTGCTCGGCGTTTTTCTGGTGCCCGGTTGCGTGAAACGTTTTGGCAAAAAGCAGGTATATCTGGGCGGATTACTGTTGTGGGCGACCGGCGATATTTTCAATTTTCTCTGGGGAAACAGCTCGTTAAGTTTTGTGCTGTTTTCCTGCATGGCGTTCTTTGGCACCGCCTTTGTTAACAGCCTGAACTGGGCGCTGGTGCCGGATACCGTGGATTACGGCGAATGGAAAACCGGCATCCGCGCTGAAGGCTCGGTGTATACCGGTTACACCTTTTCGCGCAAAATCTCCGCCGCGCTGGCGGGTTTTCTGCCAGGAATTATGCTGACGCAAATTGGTTATATTCCTAACGTGGTGCAAAGCAATGCGACATTACTCGGCTTACGGCAGCTAATTTTTATCTGGCCCTGCGTACTGGCTGTGATGGCGGCTGTGATTATGGGGGTGTTTTATAAACTTAATGAAGAACGCTTCGCCAAAATTATTGAGGAAATCCATACCAGAAAGAAAATGAATTCGACCGAATTGGGAACTGAAAAAACCAGTGTTATTGTTGTTACACAACAATAACAAAATAATAACAACAAGGGTCGTTAAAGCCGGTTCAGCGATAATGGGCTAATGATCGGATAGATTAAGGCTGTGTTTTGTATTGGTTTAGGTTACAACGTTTAACGTCAGGTCATTTACGGTAAACGGGAGTCGGGTAAGATGAAAGTGGAGTTGAATAAAAGCACAGCCGAGAGGATTTTCCATGCTGTGCTTTTCGAATTGCTTGGGAATGTCGTCATCGCCATTTTTATTTCTACTGTTCTGAAAGTTTCTTTATTACAGTCTGGTAAACTTTCTGTTATCTCCGCGATTACCGCAACAATCTGGAACTATATCTTCAATAAGATTTTTGACGCAATTCAAAGGCGTTTTGCATTCGAACGGAATTTTACAGTAAGAATTCTTCATGCCGTGATTTTTGAAATTGTACTGGTACTTTCTCTGACGCCAGTCGCTATGTTTTTACTCGATTTGTCATTAGCTAAGGCTTTCATGGTCGAAATAGGGTTAATATTTGTCTTCCTTCCTTATACGTTAGTCTTTAACTGGACTTATGATTATATCCGCTGGCGTTTTGTAGCCAATAAAGCTTCGGCGCAATGATATTCTGATTTTATTAAAGGCAAAATCATGAAGAACAACAGGGCTCCGGGATTAGATTTCGTGAAGAGAAGTCCGAAACCAAAAATTGCTTAAAGTGCAGCAAGGATTGTCGCTTCCATTTTCTCCGGGGTCGTGATCGGTGCAAAACGCTTAAGGGGTTTGCCGTCGCGTCCGATCAGAAACTTGGTGAAGTTCCATTGGATCCTTCCGCCCAGAGCGCCGGGCAATTCATCCTTAAGGTAACGGAACACCGGGTGCGCTGCTTCGCCGTTAACCTCCACTTTCCCGAACATCGGAAAGCTCACACCGTAGTTGATGTGGCAAGTTTGCGCGATTTCGTCGGCCCCGCCGGGTTCCTGTTTACCGAACTGGTTGCAGGGGAAACCCAGCACGACAAAACCCCGGGTCGCGTATTTCTTGTAGAGAGTTTCAAGGCCTGCGTATTGTGGTGTGAAACCACAATGGCTGGCGGTATTAACCACCAGAACCAGCTTGCCGGCGTAGTCAGCCATAGAGACAGGTTGACCCTCGAGACTGGTGGCCGAAAGTTGATAAAAAGTGGTCATATCGGGATCCTCACGTCGACAGACGCTTAAGCAACGCGATAAAAATCAAGCTTCACACCCGCTTCAGTACGGGTAGCGGAGCAGAGAAAGATAGAATTTGTCAGCCACATGAGTTCGGAAGTATCTACTTCGAAAACGGGAACTGTTTTGAAGTAGATATCGGATGGAGAAAGCTGATCAAAGAAGCTCATATCATCAGTGAAAAGTTTATTTGTAAAGGCTTCTGGTACACGCCGGATGCCATTGTTCTCAATGTATATCGTGCCCTCATTGACACGTAAGGCATATCTTGCTGAGAGCCTGCAGACGCCATCAGGTTCAATAATCTGACTGTCTACGCCACCAGGCAAAACTTCACCAGTGAGTGCACCGGACACCCGACCGCCCAGAATGGGGATTAATTGTCGCTTGCCAGACCGCGCTGAATTAGAAACCACAATGGGTTTGTCGACGACAACGCTAATGCTGAAGCTAAATTCTAGTTTTGGTTGCATATTAATCTCCTTAATAAAAGGATAGTTCATCAGGGAGGATCTGAAAAACGCAAAATATCAATGAATTTCATCGGATTTTTGAATGAATATATTTTTAGGCACAGTGCTCCTGTCAGGAGAGATGTGAATGGTCACCACAATAAGGCATTATCATGGTCAATTTGATGCCTCATAATGTTTAAGATATCTCTCAGGTCAGGTATTCTCAATGCCGTACTTCTTCCTGTATTCTTTGCGACATTGGGTTACTCTGCTGAAATTCTCATTTGACCAGCCAATAAGGGGTCTTATTACCTTAATCAATTCAGCGCCAAAATCTGTAATACTGTAAACCACCTCGACAGGCATCTTCTGCCCATTTACCTTCCGGCTTACCATGCCATCTTCTTCAAGGTTTTTTAAAGTTTGAGAAAGCATTTTTTGTGAAATCTCTCCGTTACGTTTTAGTATCTGGTTAAACCGCCCCGATTCGAACTCCACATCACATATAATCATCAGATACCACTTATTTGCCAGCCTCTCAAAAAGAAATTTTTGAGGGCTGTTGGCATCATTACTTATTGAATAATCTATTTTTTTATCTTGTATGGGTTTCTTCATGGATACTAACTTCCTTTCTGGTATCTGCTTTACAATATGATTTCCTGGCCATTATATAGAGTTTCAGGAATATCAATACCAGGAGGAATTAACATGGCACTTAATACTAAAGTTTTTTTAAGCAGCGATAAAAATGATGGCTTTGGCGTCACTTCGACAATCATTTATGGTGATAATGATGCAATTCTTGTTGATGCTCAGTTCACCATCGCAAATGCCCACAGGTTACTTGCGGAACTTATTGAGCTTAACCGTAATCTCAGATTTATCTTCATTACTCATCTTCATCCTGATCATTATCTGGGGCTTGAAGTCATCAAACAACATTACCCTGACGCCAGGGTCATTGCGTATAAAAAAGCAGCTGTAGATATTAATGACGCCTATGATTTTAAGATTGAGTATTGGGGAAATACTGTTCTCAAAAATAATGGTGCGAATATTAAATTCGATATAGAAAAATGGTGTGAAGATGAACTGATACTGGAAGGGGAAACTATCAAGATCCTCGGGTTAATGTCCGGGGATTGTATTGATATTGCGCCGTTATGGATCCCCTCAAGCCGCACTCTGATTGCGTCCGATTTGGTGTTCGCAGACTGTCATGTCTGGATTGCAGACATGCGTACGCCGGAACTTTTGGAAAAATGGTTTGAAACTCTCGACAAACTCGAGGCTCTTGAAGCTAAAGTCGTTATTCCGGGACACTCCTCCCGTGCTTTGACACTCCATCCCGGCGCTATCAGCTATACCCGACAGTATATTAAGGACTTTATCTGCCAGCTGAATCGCAGTGAAAATGCACAACAGCTGACAGACGCGATGGATCGTATTTATCCTGACTATCCGGTTCGTATCTGTCTTGAATACAGCGCAAGGATCCTCAAAGACAAATACGTTTGGCCCGGCGACTGGCCACTTTCTCTGAGAAACATGCCTTCTGGCTTCTGAACGATTGTGTTCATTCAGCCGTGCGCGGCGCGGCGTTTTTTTGCTTACCGCAGGCATACCCTCAGGCAGCGCGTTTTGCTCACGGGTGTGGCAAAGAGCAGGATATTCAACACAATCAGACTGGCGAACTCAGACGTTTTCTCTTACTTTTAATATTCAACAGCGCTGAAAGGAGATGTCATGAACACAATCCCGGATAAAGATTTTGCGAGTGATTTATCAGAGTTTGTCGGTACACACTTCGTGTATACCTATGACAATGGCTGGAAGTATGAATGGTATGCGCGCAACGACAACACCTGCGATTATCGAATTCATCAGGGGTTAGTTGGCGGACGCTGGGTCACGAATCAGAAGATGAATGCGGTGCAATTTGCGCCTGGCATTTTTAAAGTCGACTGGCACGAACCTACGGGCACCTGCGTTAGCCTGCTGTTTGATATTCGAAGAAAAGTGATCCACGGGACCATTTTCTTCCCTCAGTGGATAGCCGGGGAGGGTCAGCATCCTGAGAAAACCATCTGTTATCAGAATGAGTTTATTGAAGATATGCACCGTTTCCGCGATGAAGGCCCCGCTTATCCTTATGTAGTCATCCCTGAGTTTGCCAAAGTGACCTACATGAAAAATGAAGGTCCGGATAATGACCAGGTGATCAATATGCCGCCGGGACAACTTCCTTCAGACTTTTTTGAGGGTAAGTAATCTTCATAGCGATGCCTGACTGGCGCGTATTGACTGTTAAACCGGGGCGCGGTGCGCCCCAATGATAGTGAATGCGCCCCTGATTTTGAGAAACACCCCCGACGTATTTCTGTTCCATTCCCCTGTCACTTCATCACCACTTCTCAGCGATAAAGAAAATAAAAAACACTTTAACGATTTTTACTTGTGACCAAAATATAATAGGGTCACAAGCTATCTGTGTAATTAACCAAATTCCAGGCTGAAAAATGACCGATAAAAAAATGTCCACCACAACACGAGGACCGTCTGATCACACTATCCGTGATCAGATTGTGGATGCCGCAATGAAGTACTTCAGCCATTATGGCTTTGAAAAAACAACCGTTTCAGACCTCGCCAGATCCATCGGATTTTCAAAGGCATATATCTACAAATTTTTCAGTTCCAAACAGGAAATCGGAGAAGTGATCTGCACTAATTGCCTTACGGAGATTGCCCGCCGTCTGGAGGCCGCGCTGGCGGCTTCATCCTCCGCCACAGAGAAAATTCGCACCCTTTTTCAGGTGATTGCGCTGGGCGGCACTGAGCTGTTTTTCCGCGAAAGGCGTTTGTATGACATCGCCGCCGTCTCATCCCGTGACCGCTGGGCTGCGGCGGTTGATTATGAGGCCGGATTGCGCAAAACCGTGGTCGATATTTTGCAGGAAGGACGAAGTGCCGGTGAGTTTGAGCAGATAACACCGCTCGATGAAACGGCTGCCGCTGTTTATCTGGTGCTAAGACCCTTCGCCGATCCGATTCAGTTGCAAATCTATCTTGATACCGCAGAAGCTGATGCCGCACTGCTGACAGCAGTGGTGCTCAGGAGCCTGAAACCTTAACTAGTGACCATTGACATAATTGGTCACTAGTCAGAGAATGGCGGCTCATACTTTTTTTAAGTAAGGCAACCCATGCTCCGGCACACTCTCTTTTTGTCCGCCACCTGTCTGCTTCCGCTCCTGCTGACCGCTTGCGGTGATCCTTCAAGTGCAGCTGACGATCCGCGTACCCGGCCACCGCTTATCAGGACGGCGGAGGTCAAACCTGCTCAGGAACAATCACGCGTTTTTAACGGCATTGTGGCCGCGCGTTTTCAGGGAGATCTCGGTTTTCGCGTATCAGGTAAAGTGCTTGAACGGATGGTGGATAAAGGGCAAAGCGTCACGCGAGGCCAGCCGCTGCTTCGGCTGGATCCCGCAGACCTGGCGCTACAGGCACGCGCGGCTCAGGATGCAGTGACCGTCGCCCAGGCTCGCGCCCGTCAGACCGGCGAGGATGAAAAACGCTATCGTAGTCTGGTGGGTGGCGGTGCGATTTCCGCTTCGGCTTACAGTCAGGTGCGTGCTGCGGCAGACTCGGCACGCGCCGAGCTGAGTGCCGCTCAGGCGCAGGCGCGCGTAGCCCTTAACGCGTCTCAGTACGTCGTGCTTAGCGCAGATGCTGATGGCGTGGTTGTGGATACACTCGCAGATCCCGGGCAGGTCGTCAGCGCGGGACAAACGGTAGTGCGTCTTGCGCGTGCCGGACAGCGCGAGGCGATGGTGAGTCTCCCGGAGACATTGCGTCCGCCAGTCGGATCGGTCGCGTCTGCCGTCATGTACGGTAGTCAGAGTGTCAGTGAAGCCAGATTGCGGGAACTGTCGGATTCTGCGGATAACGCGACACGTACCTTTGAGGCGCGCTATGTGCTGAGCGGCGCGGCAGCCCGTGCCCCCTTAGGCTCGACCGTGACCCTGCATATCCCGGAATCTTCGGCGACCTCACCCTCGTTGTCGGTGCCGCTCAGTGCCATATGGGATGCCGGACGGGGTTCTGGCGTATGGGTGGTGGAAGGCAAACCCGCCAAAGTGAAATGGCATGCGGTAACGATACTCGGCATCAGCGACGACAGCGCGCGCGTTTCAGGGGCATTTACCGCCGGAGAGCAGGTGGCAGCCCTGGGGGCGCATCTGCTTCATGAAGGCGAAACCGTGCGAACGGCGATGGCTGGCCCTGAGGGGATCGCACCATGAGTCACCATCGCTTTAATTTGTCGGCGCTGGCCGTGCGCGAACGGGCAATCACGTTGTTCCTGATAATCCTGATAGCCGTGGCCGGGGTAATGGCTTTTCTCGGACTGGGCAGGGCTGAGGATCCCCCGTTTACTGTCAAACAGCTGACGGTGATCACCGCGTGGCCCGGTGCTACCTCACAGGAGATGCAGGACCTGGTGGCGGAACCTCTTGAGAAGCGCCTGCAGGAACTGAAATGGTACGACCGTACCGAGACTTATACCCGTCCGGGAATGGCTTACACCATGGTTTCCCTGAAGGACAGTACTCCGCCGTCAGAAGTGCAGGAGCAGTTTTATCAGGCGCGTAAAAAGCTCAGTGATGAGGCGCGTAATCTGCCCGCGGGGGCGATCGGGCCGATGGTTAACGATGAATTTTCCGATGTGGTGTTCGCGCTGTATGCCCTTAAGGCAAAAGGGGAGCCGCAGCGCTTTCTGACGCGTGACGCCGAGAAGCTTCGTCAACAACTTCTCCATGTGCCCGGCGTGAAAAAAGTCACCATTACTGGTGAGCAGGCCGAGCGTATTTATGTCTCTTTCTCCCATGACCGGCTGGCCACACTCGGTATTTCACCGGAACAAATTTTTACTGCGCTTAATGCACAGAACGTTCTGTCGCCCGCAGGTTCGATACAGACGCGCGGACCTGAAATCTTTATCCGTCTTGACGGTGCGCTGGATACGCTGGAGAAAATTCGTAATACCCCCGTTGTTGCCGGTAATCATACTTTACGGCTGGCGGATATCGCCAAGGTAGAGCGCGGTTATATCGATCCCCCGGATTTTCTTATTCGTAATGATGGGGAGCCCGCGCTAATGCTGAGCGTGGTGATGCGTGAGGGCTGGAACGGCCTCGAACTGGGTAAAGCACTAAAACAAGAAGTCAGTACGATTAATGAAGGGATGCCGCTGGGCATGACGCTGACTAACGTTTCCGATCAGGCCGTCAATATCAGTGCTGCTGTCGATGAGTTCATGATCAAGTTCTTTGTGGCGCTGCTGGTGGTGATGGTCGTGTGTTTCGTCAGCATGGGCTGGCGGGTTGGCATTGTAGTCGCCGCCGCCGTGCCGCTAACCCTCGCCGTGGTTTTCGTCGTGATGGCCGCCACCGGTAAAAATTTCGATCGCATAACGCTTGGCTCGCTCATCCTCGCGCTGGGACTGCTGGTTGATGACGCCATCATTGCGCTGGAGATGATGGTGGTCAAAATGGAGGAGGGTTACGACCGTATCAAGGCCTCGGCCTATGCCTGGAGCCATACGGCTGCCCCCATGCTCGCGGGTACGCTGGTCACTGCTGTCGGATTTATGCCCAACGGATTTGCGCAGTCGACCGCAGGCGAATACACCAGCAACATGTTCTGGATTGTGGGGATTGCGCTGATCACCTCCTGGGTCGTTGCAGTGGTCTTTACCCCGTATCTCGGTGTGAAAATGCTGCCTGACATTAAGCCAATAGAAGGCGGTCACGCGGCGATTTACAACACCCGTCATTATAATCGCTTCAGACAATGGCTGACTCTGGTCATCAGGCGTAAGTGGTGGGTAGCCGGCGCGGTGATTGGCTGCTTTATCATCGCCATACTGGGTATGGGGCTGGTGAAGAAACAATTTTTCCCCACCTCCGATCGACCGGAAGTTTTGGTTGAAGTCCAGATGCCTTACGGCACCTCAATTGAACAGACCAGTATGACGTCTGCCCGGATTGAACGCTGGCTGCGTGAGCAAAAAGAGACGCAGACGGTAACCGCGTATATCGGCCAGGGCGCGCCGCGCTTCTATCTGGCTATGGCGCCAGAGATGCCGGATCCATCTTTCGCGAAAATCGTGGTCCTCACCAGAAGTGAGCATGAACGCGATGCGCTTAAACAACGCCTGCGTGACATCGTGGCTGACGGGCTCGCGCCTGAGGCACAGGTGCGTGTTACCCAGCTGGTGTTTGGCCCGTATTCCCCATACCCGGTTGCTTATCGGGTAACGGGACCTGATCCTGACGTCCTTCGCCAGCTTGCCACCAAAGTGAAAGCGCTGATGCAGGCCAGCCCGATGATGCGTACGGTTAATACCGACTGGGGTTCACGGGTACCGGTGATACATTTCGCGTTAAATCAGGACCGGCTGCAGGCTATGGGACTGACACCCGCCGACGCAGCCCGGCAGTTGCAATTTCTGCTCAGTGGTGCACCGGTCACTGCGGTCCGTGAAGATATTCGTTCTGTGGAAGTCACGGGCAGGGCGGCGGGGGAGGTGCGTCTCGATCCGGCTCAGCTTGGCGCACTGACGCTTGCTGGCGCTGAGGGGCAGCGCATTCCTCTTTCGCAACTGGGTGAAACCGAAGTTCGCATGGAAGATCCGCTGCTGCGTCGTCGCGACAGAATGCCGACGATTACCGTGCGTGGTGATATCGCCGACGGCTTGCAGCCCCCGGATGTGTCGGCGTCGATCACGCGCGAACTTCAGCCGGTCATCGCCTCCCTGCCGCCGGGGTATCACATTGAGCAGGCGGGGGCCATCGAGGAGTCGGGCAAGGCCACCCAGGCAATGCTGCCGCTATTCCCGATAATGATTGCCCTTACGCTGCTCATTATCATCGTGCAGGTGCGGTCGATGACGGCAATGGTCATGGTGTTTATGACGGCGCCGCTGGGGCTGGTCGGGGTAGTGCCTACGCTGCTTCTCTTCCAGCAACCCTTTGGCATCAACGCACTGGTGGGTCTAATCGCATTGTCCGGCATTCTGATGCGTAACACGCTGATCCTGATAGGTCAAATTCACCACAATGAGCAGGAAGGCCTTAGCCCTTTCCATGCCATTGTGGAAGCCACCGTTCAACGCGCGCGACCCGTCTTACTGACGGCATTGGCAGCGATTCTGGCCTTTATTCCCCTGACACACTCGGTTTTTTGGGGAACACTGGCATATACGCTGATTGGCGGAACTTTCGGCGGCACAATTATTACTCTCGTGTTTTTGCCTGCAATGTATGCGATCTGGTTCAGGATCCGACCTGACGGTGAGAAGGTTTCTGAATGAATGTCGGGCAGGCAAAAAGGTTTTGCATCACCTGCCCGCATAATGGCCGGTTCTGCCGGTCTTTTAGCCGACTTAATCGGGCAAAAAAAAAGCACCCAATGGGCGCTTTTATCAAAAAAATTTTATATTCTTAAAATTTAATTTATTATGGTTTTTAGTACGAGTGTTTCCCTGGTGTTGGCCGTCCATTGGCCTCCTCACACATTGTTCGGAGCAGTGTGTGAGGTTTCTTTTTCGTTAAAGAAGGTACCATTCATTATAATGGGGCGTAAGTTGTACTTAAGTCCTGAAAAAACCTGTACTTAAGTATAGATGTCGGCATTAAGGGATAAGCAGCCCTCAGGGAGTCAGTATGTTTAGTGCTTTTGAACAAAATCACACGATCACTGAAACATTGAAAGATTATATCGACCGTAAGCTGTGTCCACTAGGCAGTCCCGACTACGCCTATACCGTTGTGAGGAAAAAAAACCCTGCAGAAGTCCTGATCATCTCCAGTTATCCTGATGAGTGGGTCAATCTCTATCGGGCCAATAATCTTCAGCTTACCGACCCGGTAATACTCACCGCATTCAAAAGAACCTCTCCCTTTGCGTGGGATGAAAACATCACGCTGATGTCTGAACTGAAATTTACAAAAATCTTTTCCCTTTCCAGGCAGTACAACATTCTGAATGGCTATACATTTGTGCTGCATGATCAGATGGGAAATCTGGCATTGCTGTCTTTTATCATTGCCGACAATAGCCAGCAAGAGTTGGAAGAGCGACTGACTTCTGAACGTGGCAACTTGCAGATGCTTCTCATCGATATAAATGAACAGATGTATCGGCTTGTTGGCGGTATATCTGCCCGCGGACGTCAAATTACGGCGAAAAAGGAAAATAACATTTTCACTCTTCGTGAAAATGAGGTGCTTTACTGGGCCAGTATGGGGAAGACCTATGCAGAGATTGCGACGATTATCGGCGTTTCAGTCAGTACGATAAAGTTTCATATGGGAAATGTCGTTGCTAAGCTGGGTGTCAGTAACGCCCGCCAGGCAATCAGGCTGGGCGTTGAACTGGAGCTGATTATACCGGCAGCGTCAGCGGCCAGGTAAACAAAGAGTCTGTTTGGCTGTTGAGTCCTGTGGCCATGTTCATCTGATCGTCTTGCCCGGCAGGAAGATAGATCAGATAGATGCGTTCCCGCTCACTAAGAAATGCCTCTTTAAGTGTCTGTATTTTCCAGCCCGAGCGTTTCAATATCGTCAACATGGCGCGACTTACGATGGTATAAATACCAGCATGTCCGTTATCCTGAGCCCAGTTTATCATGGCAAGAAAAAGTGCCTGACTAACAGGATATCGTTCGCCGAGAAGCTCCCGGGCCCGCAATTTATCGACAAAGAAACGGCTCGACTCAACTCCCTCAGAAGGAAGCGGAACCGAATCAAAACACGCACGAAACGTATGGGTTATCATGTTTGGCTGGTCGAGAGCGGTAAAGCGCACGCTGCAAACGAGTTTCCCCTTACACAATCCGAGAATATAGCGTGTTGAGTCATTGTCGAATTCATCGAACTCCATATCTTGGTTGCAAACAACTTCCCATCCCAGACGGTCACTGAAGGTCGTTTTTCTAAGCCGGTAAAGTTCATCTACTCTGGTCATTCTGAGCTCTTCATAGCTCACGTCAAACAGTTCAAGCATCCCATTATCCTGTTAATAAAGCGTTGTATCCCGTAAACCGTACATCATTATCCTACAAAACTGGGCAATCGCAGACCCGAAAATGCACCGAATAACAGGATGTTAGTAAAGTAATAAATATCTCGTCAAATCCCGCTCAATAGGAAATTACAGTTCCGATCCGATATCCGCAACAATACCTGCGCGTTTATTGATTTGACTCAAATCTGAGCAAGGCTTTAATCAGCAGGTATATCTCGCCCGGATCTCTGATTTATCCTGGCAACGATATTGGGAAAGGATCAATCTGGCCGTGATCTCAAAAAGTACGTGGAACTAAAACGGGTCTGTTTGCAGTTGCATTATAAAATACAAACAGTGACAACTGAGGTCCTGCTTACATGAAGATTGTTTTACCGACAGGCACCTTATTGCACCAACGCGTTTTA
The DNA here is from genome assembly GCF_051851855.1 of Rahnella sp. ATs2. Lineage (NCBI taxonomy): Bacteria > Pseudomonadati > Pseudomonadota > Gammaproteobacteria > Enterobacterales > Yersiniaceae > Rahnella > Rahnella sp. ATs2. The sequence goes on from NZ_JBLYPL010000016.1 coordinate 57,382, forward strand.
TAATCCCATTTTGGGTCATACAATCCAATTGAAAATAGCCTCTTTTTGTTTTTATCATTACATAACTTGTCAGCTTCATTTATATTCAACCACATAAGTATACTTCCGACACTCAGATGTGAGTAATCCGGATCTACACCTCCATTAGGCACATCAAAATATATCCATTTATCTGACTCTGCCTTAAGTATAAAATCATATGCGCAGGGTAACGAACCATCGATAAAAAGAACATAACCAAAAATCATATCTTTGAAATATGTGAAGAAATCTATCAAAATTTCTTTGCTGTAGCATTTCACATTGTCCTGGAATCTTTTTTTGAAAAGAAGTACATATATATTGGCAAGTTGCTCTGGTTGGAGTTCGTTTACATTTTTAACGACCCCTCCCTCTTTAATGAATTTATTGAATTCATTCCTTCTGTTTTTATGGCTCTTTTTAGAAAAATCATCCTTAGCCAAACATATAAACTTCTTCTTTGGTCTGAACTTGGTAAAAATTGTGTTGTAAAAATGGTTGGAATGGGCAGAAGATATCTTATTTGAACGCCCCGGAAGGAATACTTTCTTATCTACATTTACAGGTAATATGATTTCATCACTCGTTATGGGATATGTTCTCCACAGGTTAACGCCAATCTTATTACTGATTTCAAAAAAACAACCTTGAATGATATCTTTCTCTTTATAATGATAAAAATCTATTTCGCATATTTTCTTATCTAAAAGATACTGCAATATTTTAGGGTGTGTATTTACACTTCCTCCAAACTTGTAATAACTCTGTTGATATATGTCGAATGAAGAACATTCCCAGCCAAATATTTTCTTAAACATTTTATTCATAATTTCAATCTTTTAAAATAAATTAAATTTTCAATTTAACACTATCAACACAAATATTTTAATGAAGTACCCGTTGGCTACTGCTCTTGCAGTTCTTTTGATAGCATGAGGAATGCAAACTTTGAAATAACTTAAACCCTGAGAAAGAGAAAAAACAATGAGTAAACCTAACGGTATTAAATGCTTTTTTTTCATGATTAGTTCTCATTCTATTCAAATGTTAAGCCTAAAAAATCAATTCGTTTATAATACATTTACATTTCAAACAAGTGAATGAACAAGTGGGAAAATTAACTTTTCCAATTTGGAAAAATTGGAATTATGTAGTTAGCTACATAATAAAATAACACAATAGAACTATATGCTATATAGTTACCAGAGCATCATGTTTATCCCTTATTTAAAATTTCATGCTATAGTAAATTTTGTTTTTATTTCTTTGCAGGTGAAACTTGAAATATAATAACACTCGCGAGCTTCGTGATTGGGTGATTTTTATAAAGACAATTGAGAAGGCGAACCTTTCTCTTGCTGCTCGTGAGCTCGGTGTCAGTGTCAGCACCGTGAGCAAGGCTATATCCAGGTTAGAGGATTATGTCCAAACGATGCTGATTAAGAGGGATGCTCGTAATTTTGAAATCACTTCTGCGGGTCATATTGCGTATAGTAAAGCGAAGAATATTACTGAATCCTTTCAGTCCCTGCTGTCTGAATTACAGAATCCTGAACTTTTAATTCAGGGTGACATAAAATTTTCCGTACCCTCTGTAGTATGTCAGTTGCTCGCTAATCATTGGACAAGTGAATATATAATCAAAAACCCTATGGCCAGGGTTGAGATAAAATCACAGGAACTTTTTGAATTCAATCATGATGTAAAAAACTTCGATCATGTAGCACTTCAATACGGAAATATTCAAAGGCCAGAACTGGTACATCGAGAACTAAACTCTGTTGAGCTTATTAGCTGTGCCTCTCCTGAATACATTAAAAAATTTAATATGTTAGACAGACCCGACAGTTTCGAAGGGCATACCTTGTTGATGGTGGATAATTGTAATTTAAAAGATAATATGATTTTTACAAAAGGGGATGAAACAATTTCCTTAGACAAAAATCACAAACCTTCTATTAAATCTAACGATTTCCTGGCTCTTTTCAACTTACTCCTTGAAGGAAAAGGGCTGCTTCTGGGTACACCCAAATGGCTAGCATTAACACATATCCGCAACGGAGAGCTTGTGCAGATCATTCCTGACTGGAAACTGGCTAATATACCCGTCTATCTTGTCTGGATGCACAGACCCTACTATTCCCCTCTGTTTTTAGATTTTATTAATTATGTGGAAAAAAAATGGAACAATTTTAACCAGGTTTATTTAAAATGACCTGCACTCAGGATGTGCTATAACGCTCAGTGAGTCATGCAGGATCTTGCCCCGTTCCCCGTATGTGATCCAGCCATAATCAGGAATACCCGGCACAACCATTGGCGGACTTCAGCAACTGCGGTAAAGGAAGCCTGAGCGCTATACTGTTCAGCATCCCAGCCACCTCTGATGAGCGCCAATTCTGCCCCCGCATATCCCCAGACATTTGCGGGCGAAAAGGTCGATCTCTCTCTAAAGGCGCAGTCGTCGCCCGTCAACCAAAGCATCAGAAACAAAATCCATGCCCAGACGTGGCGTGGATATAAGCCCTGAGCTTCGGTTGCCGCCGCGACGTGTTTAATAGCGGATGATTTCCCGGTTGTTTAAACTTTAGATTGAGTCGGGTTATATACTCTTCCAAATATTTTATACAAGAGGAAATAAGATGCTCAACACCTACATTATTCTCGCCATTTCTATCTGCGCTGAAACGCTGGCCACAACCATGATGAAAGCTTCAGATGGCTTTACCCGGATAATCCCAAGCATGGTTGTGGTGGTGGGATATGCTATTTCGTTTTATGGTCTTTCCCAGGTGGTCAAGACCATGAATATTGGTATCGCTTACGCGATTTGGGCAGGGATGGGGATCTTTTTGGTTTCTATAATGTCATTCCTGTTTTATAAGCAGAAACTCGATCTTCCTGCCATCATGGGCATGGTTTTTATTGCTGTGGGAATTTTGATTATCCAGCTGTTCTCTAAATCCGTTTCCCACTGACTGACTCCCAAGATATCCCGTCAGTGCGCTATTCATCGGCCTCTCTGTTGTCATGCCGTTTGAAGCGAACGCGTTGATACCAGGGCTTTGGTACCGGATGGATGATGCTGCGCAGCGCCCTGGAATAATCCATCACCAGACCTGGCGTCCAGGCCATTGAGATAGCGCGTTTGCGTAACTGAGCGGCAACCCAAAGCTCAGGCATAGTGAGCGTTCTGATTATGGATAACCAGCTTTCAGTACGTCCGGAGAGCACACCATCCAGGGCGTTTTCCAACGCGTAGGCAACACTACTTGAACAGTTGCGGTAGGTCAGGTTATAGGTCTTTGTTAACTTGTAGTCACTCCAAAAACGGTGTAAAGCTGTTCCGTTGTATTTGGTGAAACAAATTTTACGATCTGAATGGCACCATTCTGCTGCCTCGGTGGCATAGTCAGGCTGAAACTTACCCAAAACATCATTATCGCGTGTTGCTTTAAGTGTATTCAGGAACTCCGAGGGCGACCGGTCGATATCTTCCGCTGGGTACAGGCTGATGTAAATACTGTCAGGGACTTCCAGCGCAGCATGGCCGGTTGATATCACACCTTCCGAGTCTACTGCGGCTATGTAACGGTTGATCACCGGGCGTGGAATAGTCGATGCGCTGGCTGTCCCTTCGGGCGTCCATATATGAACGGTGAGGGGTTCGCGAAAATCAGTAATAACTTGCGTAGCAACTTCTGACTTTTGCGTGCCACTTTTTTTCAACTCAGCACCTATACCTTCAGGCGCTAAAAGTTCGAATACAGAAGTCCCTTCCTGCAGTCGCATAACCCGAAGAGCAAGGCGAACGGTATGAATACCGCTGAAAACCATCAGTGTTCCCAGGAAGAAAGAGACCGTAGCCTTGTAATGTGTTGGGTAGGGACTGAATATGAAAATGGCAAAAAAGATTTGTGCCAGGCCGTTCAAAAAAGAGCTCTTCCAGTTAGGGAAACGCACAATCCACGCCGAGAAAACCACAAACAGACCAATCACGAAATAGGCAAATCCGAATACAATCGCCAGGAGCAAATTGCTATAAGACTGGTTTGATAAGATAAGAAGCGAGACGAAGCAAAAGATGCCCCCCTTAAAGTAGAGGAGCGCTTTTTGCGCACCGATGCCTCCTGACGCTATGCTTAGCGTCACTAAACTTTACGTGAGCAAAAGCAAACCAAAAAATCGCAGAGGGAAGTACGTCACCCCGTCCAGACCGTCGAGGAAGATGGCCAATCCGAACAGGCTCCACAGGCTCCCAAACAGGATCAGATATTTGCCCCAGTAACGCATAAAATCAACGCCGAACAATAATAATGCAATCTGTATCACAAGTCGGTCTCTCTTTATTAAATCATGACGTCTGAGTTTAAATAGCCAAATCGTAATGGCTGGACTGCCAGTTCCCGACAATAATCAACGAGTCAGCATTTGCCATGGTGATACCGCCGCTGTCTACCAGCGTTAGCCACTCAGCATTATTCGACTTAATACGAAAAATGACGGTATCGTGCTGGCTCGACATCGAATTAAACCAGTGTTGATTGAGTTTTTCTCTGTCTGAAGGATGTACATGACTTAGCACTTTCTCAACCGTATCGAACTCTGTCAGAGAAGCAGAATCCAGCAGCGAAGAGAGATCATTTTCCCAGGTAAACTTGCCAGTTTCAGGCTCAAGTCTGTAAAGTACGCCGTTACCTGAAAGCCTGCCTGTATCTGGATTGAAACGGGTTGTCGAGCGTCTTAATACGCGTACAAATACGATGAGCAATGCTGTCGCAGAAAGATAGCTTAGCGCCAGTAGCAGTGACTCGACGAGGCTAAGGTTGCGCAGAAAGAACGGACCCTGATGCATGTCGGTAAAATGGATGACAATCAGCCCCAATACCAGCAGGCCGATGGATCCTCCACGGTTGCCCCATACCAGGGCGAGCATCAAACTCAGGACAATAGGCAAGCAGGAAAGGGCGAAATAGAGCGCGGGAGCTTCGGTTTTAAGCCATGTGTCACTATAGCCGAAAATAAATACGGTCAGGGCACAGATCGATAGCAACAAGGCAAGGCCTCCCAGCAGCTTCGTCCAGGGGAGGAAAGCCTGATAGCCACGCTTGTTCACGAAACCCATCACCACAGTTGTAGCAAAGAAAATCCCGGTCACGTCAGCAACGAAACCGTTCCAGATAGTTGTCATTATCGGCTGTCCGCTGAAGAAAGCGTAACCTCCCGCCACGATTAGCGCATCCAACATGCTGATCACAAAAGTGGAGCATATCCACAAAATAATGACGTGCAGATCATCACTTGGCCGCGCGAAACGCCGGACGATCCAGGCAATGAGAACGTTGGCTGGCATTTCGAGTAGTGAATAACCCACTGAGATAAGAAAAGTGGGGAGATTCTGCCAGGCCCGGTCCTGTAGTACGCTCGCCAGAACAAAGATAAGGATAAGCGCGGGATAATGGCGCCAGCGAGCAGATAAAAAGGCTGCTACCGCCACGCCAGGAGGAAACCACACGATAGCAATCGCAGAATTTGTGTCGTCAAATTTGAGAGACATCAATCCCGATAAATAATAAACCAGCCCCCATAAGAGCAGGATCGCAGTTTGCTGCAGCCAGGAGGGGATATTCGTTTTCATTTCTGGTCAACTTTGGGTCAGGTAAAGGACGCAGCATCGCTGCTGTGGATCGTTAATTAACATAAATTTTAACAACCCTTTGCTGAAATTACAAAATCAGCTCCTCACAGGATATTTCAGGAGCTGCATATTTCGAAGTGCGAAAAGCGGACGTCCCGGCTGAAAGAGAAAATTGGATTTTATAAGAATTTCTTCATAAATATCCGGCTTGTTCCTTCCGGCGCGCAGTCAATACGCCCAAACTCTTCCCAACCGTGTTTTTTGTAAAAATCAGGAGCCTGAAAGCTTATCGTATACAAAAATGCTGCAGTGCAGCCCCTTCTTCGCCCTTCATCCTCGAAGCGATTTAGGATCTCTGTGCCAAGCCCCATTCTCCGCAGCTCTGGTGGTAGATAGAAAAGATCTATAAAAAGGAGGCCCAGTGAGGAACGTCCTTGCATTCCTCCAAGAACTTCACCCGTTTTCGTTGATTTTAGTAATACCGATAATGGCTTACGATCACTGATCCCCGTCATTAAATCGTTGAAATCATTAAGCCCTTCTTCAATGGGTAATAATTGTTCCGCATCAGCATTTTCACAAATCTCAAAACTTATCTCTTCAACAGTGCTATTCATTTCAAATGGCCTATTCGTTGTATAAATAACTGTTTAAATATACAGTCGTAAATCCAAAATCCCAGCTTTTTTTCTGTTTTGCTCTGCCACTTGCACTAAAGCATGCTTCGGCCGTCCATCTGGTGAGATGAAATATCTTACCGCCAGCTTTGAGCAAAAGCCGGTATAGGCTCTTTTTCGGGGCAACAAGGGCTGTACTTCATTCAGGTTAAATGTATTGAATCCGGTATTTGCTCAGTGTTATAAGAAATGAGCAGTATTTACGATTTCTGTTGTTTCCAGTGCCTGATTTTCATCAAATAAGTTAAGGTCAGAAAATGATTAAGTCAGTTCGGCCAACAACCACAGTCACCACCACTACCGGAACCTGCGGTGGTGTGGGCGTATCTGTGACTGACTCCTGACAAAACAGATCCTCACTCCCCGCCAATCCGGACGGGGAAGAAAATCTCTCCGTTCATAATATTCTGAATGGAGAAACATTATGATTTCATCTGAAAATGCACTTATCGTTATCGATATGCAGCAAGGACTTTTCCGTTGCCCGACATCTCCGCATTCAGCCGGAGCGGTTCTGACGAATATTTGTCTGCTGATTGCAAAAGCAAGACAGGCTCAGGTGCCCGTCTTTTTCGCCCGCCACACCGGACCCAATGACTCTCCCTTATCTGAACAAAGTCCGTTAACACAACTGATACCTGAAATGGACGTGAACGTTGAGCGGGATATCGTATTTATTAAAAAGCACCCCAGCTGTTTCCGCGATACCGGCCTGCAGCTTCAGCTCATCCAGCGAGGCGTGAAGCGGGTGTTTATCGCCGGGATGAAAACAGAATTTTGTGTCGACACAACCTGCAGGGTTGCCTCGGAACTGGGATTCAAAACCGTGCTGATTTCAGATGCGCATACAACAATGGATAACGAATTTTTATCAGCAAATGAAATTATTGCTCATCACAATGTCACGCTGGCCGGGCCGTTTGTGACTCTGGCAACTGCCGATAACTTGAGATTTGCTCCTGACAAATGAGTTTGAGCGGAGAGCCGTCCGCAGGGCGGCTGAATAATCCATTGTCGTTTCTGCCACGAACCTGTCGGGTGAGTATCTGGTTGATATATTTGGTATCATCACATTTTAAATCATGCCTGAGACCTTATCTGATGGGTATAAACATAAGACCAGCACTTGTTTCTGATGTCGGGAGTATTTTCGATGTGAGAACGTCGGTGATAGAAAATCATCTCAGTCGTGAGGAAATGCGGCTGATGGGGATCACTGAAAGCGTTGTGGCAGATATGATCCTGAAAAACCCTTGTGCCTGGGTAGCAGTTGATAATGAAAATATTATCGGTTTTTCAATGATTTTACAGGATGAAGGCTGCCTCTTTGCGGCATTTGTTCGCCCGGAATATGAAAATAAAGGGGCAGGGCGTAAGCTTGTTATGGCTGCTGAACAAGAGTTATTTAAACACCATGATCTAGTCTGGCTGGAAACTGATAAGAACAGCCGTGCTGCGAAATTTTACAGACATCTCGGTTGGGGTAATGACGCGGCTATTAATGATGTTGATATCAGATTAGAGAAAAAGAGAAGAGCATTCTGTAATTCAATTGTACGCAAAGAGAGTTAATGCGTTATGCCCCTTTATAGAATCCTGTCAGGCGGGCAGTGAGAAGAGAATGTCGTAGTATCACTTGAATTTGTGAAAATAATGTATAAATGACGTCCGTGCAATACTCAAAGAATTTGACACTTACTCTTTTATTTTAACAAAAACACTCATCACCATCAAGATAATTGACAATACGTTGCTATAATTATAAAAAGCAGAGAGCCTTAATCAACAAGGAATGATTTTAGTATGAATTTTTATGGGATAAATTATCTGCAAACGCAGTCAAATATAAATGATTACCTTAAGTATGTAATTATTTTCAGTACATTGTTTGTTTTGATTGTCGTTTTCAGCTTGTATATGCGTCATCGCCTGCAGACCCGATATCGGGATTTGACGATTATTGCTTTTTTGTTTTTGCTGTTCGTTTCAGGTGTTCAGTATGCAGATTATGCAAACAGTGAAAATATTCACTCCCAGTCGTCGCAAATGGTTAATTTTGTCACGTTATTATCAAAAGAAAAGGATGTCAGCATAAATGATATTTATTCCAGCTCAGTGCAGTTATCCGATGGCGTGATCGTTAAAGTTAACGACGGCTATTACCGTGTTAACTTAAGTTCAGATCAAAACACCTATAACTTAACGGACGTCTGGTTAACAAACCCGGAAGTTAACATCATAAAATAACGAGAAATCAAATGCCTATATACACACCTATCATCATCAAATTGGGACTGGGGATACTGTGCCTGATTGTCCAAATCAACCTTATGGGTAAAGGCAATCTTGCCCCGACATCTGCAATGGATCAGGTTCAGAACTACGTTCTGGGCGGTATCATCGGTGGCGTCATCTACAATGAATCAATTACAGTGCTGCAATTTGTGTTGGTCTTAATTATCTGGACGTTGCTGGTCTTCATTCTTAAATTCCTGAAAGAAAATAACCGGTTTGTGAAGCGGATTATTGATGGTAAACCCATTACGCTGGTACATAACGGCAATGTGGATGTTAAAGAATGTTTGAGAAATGGCGTTTCAGCTAATGACCTGATGTTTAAGTTAAGATCTAATGGCATTTATGAAGTTGAACAGCTTAAGCGCGTGGTCCTCGAGCAAAATGGTCAGTTAACAATTATCCAAAGCGGTGACGAGAATATTCGTTATCCCATCATCGTGGATGGATCAGCAAACTTCGATCTGCTTGAGATAATTAATAAAGACGCTGAATGGTTAGAAGCAAGGATCGCCGAGCAAGGTTTCAAAAAAATCAGTGAAGTCTACTTGGGCGAGTACCTTTCGGGCAGGATTAATTTGTACGGATATACGCGATAACTGCCGGGCTTAAATCAGTTCTCACGGTATCGATGATGTAGCGGGTGGTCGACAGGCAGTCCGTACATGTAAAAACCCGGCCTTTAGCCGGGTTAGAATTAGGACCAATAACCGATACCCAGTTTGAGTCAGTCATAGAGCCATTTACCTGCTCGTGCCGAATCAGCAAGCATTTTTAGCGTAAGCGGAGCTGGTTCGAATTCCTTAACTCGGAGTGATTTAGGCAGCAGGAAATTTGGAATCATGCTTTTTTCATTGGGCCAGTATTTCAGAAAACTAAACCCCTGCGTGTCTACCTCAAAGGCCTTGAAATAGCTTTCCATGATTTCTTCTCCAGTCTCCCACACCCAGACATAACGCCCCGTGGTGAGGCTGGTGTCAATCGTGACAGGCCATTTCCCCGACTTGTTCCATCCTGCATTATACCAGTCTATGACATCCTCATTAGTTACCATAGGCGGTCACTCTCTTTTGCAATAGTGTTGTAACGACTTGTGCTTTTCCAGACAATTTGAGATATGTCACTTGCAAGGATTACAATACCAAGGAAAGGAATCCAGCGTGCCACAAATGCTCCAAGATTATCGACATAGGAGAATTTGAGACGCCTGATACTTCCAGTCGTTAGTGTGCGCCATTGCTTGACCTCGGTAGTTAACCATTGCCGCAAATAGTAGCTTAATGGTGAAGTTCCCTTCGTTGTTCCCATCGGCTTGGCGCGTGTGCTCATAATGGGCTGACCAAGGATAAACATTGCAAGCCCAGCTAAGTCAGTAACACCAAGTTGTTTACCCGCTTCATCCAGAAATACCCAAAAATATAACTCACCAGCAGAGATATTCGATAAGCCATCAAAGTAGTATCCGCTGGTCTGTTCGGTGGTATCCATTAACTTTTATCCGGTTACGCGTTCATTCCATGCGTCTGAAAACTGAATGTTCCCATCCAAATACTTCCAGGTGATCTTCTGATAGCGCAAGTGAACCGCTTCTTTATGACCAACATTTATAACTGTTTTTGTGTCGTGCATCATCGGAACAACTGAGACAATTTTCACGCCCTCGAGGTACATATTGAAATACTCAACCTCTTGCCCCGCGTCATTAATTCGATACCACTTAAATTCTGCTGATTCCAGCGTTTGGCCAGTGGCCACAGCCTTATATAGATATGGGCTTGATGAATCAAAATCCTTCTCAATCTGCATAGCGCCATGGATACGTGTTCCTGTCAGCTTACCCGTACCGTTATCTGTGGGGATGCTAAGGGAATGTCCGAAAGAAGTAACTTCTATTGAATGCTCACGATCTTTAACATCTACAGAACCTTTGATCAGTGCGCCGCCATCGTCTTTAAGCCATAGATAAGCTGGGATTGCCATTTTTATAAATTCCTTTTAAATGTGAGGCTTTAAGCTATTCCTTCGCAGAGCAGGAAACAATTAGCGAATCACGTAAAAATAAAAGTTTCAGAAGTTTATTATGAGTTTTTAAGGGATTTACCGCAGGCTCTTCCCCTGTATCGCCTGTTGTTGTATTGCGCGTTTGTAGTCAATTTTCAGAAGTGCCCCTGAAAATGGCATGTGTTCTAACTGCCTTTTCGACAGCCCAAGCCGTGCCGAGGTGACATACAGTGATTGTTCATTATGACCAAACGCACAGCTTGTCGGCCGCTGAACGGGAAGGGGGATCAGCTGGGCTATTTCTCCTTCCGGAGATACCCGCGCGACGGCCGCGCCATCGAAGAGCGTACTGAGCAGAAATCCATTCTGATCGACGATCAGTCCGTCTGGCTTACCTTTGCCGGGATCAATACTGATAACGACGCGCCGATGGCTGAGGTTGCCTGATGTCGGGTCGCACTCATAGCGATAAATTTCTCCACGCCGGGAATCCGTCACATAGAGTATTTCGCCGTCGCGGCTGAATCGCATGCCATTGATAAGTGTGAAACCCGAATCCAGGGTGTGCCAGCGATCATCAGGATCCAGGCGATACAGATAACCTGTTCCGTCCTTCAGGTCTTCATCTATCAGCCCGACCCACAGGCGGTCTGCACTGTCCATACACGCATCATTAAGCCGAAAGCCTTCTTGTGCGTGTGGCGCGGTGGCGATTCGCCGTCGGTTTCCTGCTGCGTCAATTTGTTCAACATGACAACCTATACCGAGGAGTAACTCACCCGAGCTTTTTTCTGCGACAAAACCGAGCGGAGCGGGCATCGGGTGGCTGAAATTTCTGCCCGTGGCGGGATCGAAAAAGTTCAGAGAGGCCCCCAAGGTATCGACCCATAAGAGTCTGGCTCTTGAACGGCTCCAGATAGGAGATTCCCCCAGTATTGCCTGGCCTGCAAATATCACGGATACGCCATTCACGAGCGTGGCTCCACGGCGGTAATCGCGATCGACGCCCAGTTTTGTGCAACCTCCAGAGCGGTGGATGCCTGAACCGCCCGAAGATTTCGGGGATAATCTACACCCGCGGCCTCTGCCGCTTTGGTCGCATGGAATTGCCCGTTCGCAGCACGAAGGATCCACCCGCCCTCGGTACATTGTGCGCTGGCAAGATATGCCACGCCCGGAGCCACCGCCGATGGCAGAAGTTCATCAGGTTCTTCTTCTGCACCCCACATACGTGTTTTGGCGACGGGGGAAACAGCATTCACGATAATGCCGTCACGTTTGCCTTCTTCCGCCAGAACATTCACGAGGCCAGCCACCGCCATTTTGGCTGCCGCGTACGAGGCGAGTCCCTGATGCACATATTGCGGATAAAGCGCGCGGCAAGAAGTGGTCATTACGATGCGCCCATAGCCCGCCGCTTTCATCGCGGGCCAGACCGCCTGGGCAAGCCAGAGAGGCGCCTTAGCCGTGACAGTCATCATGCGGTCAAAAGAACGCTCTTCTATCATCACGATTTTTTCGTAAGCCACCCAGCCCGCATTATGGATCACGGCATCCAGCCGCGCGGCAACACGCAGTGCGTCTGCGCACAGTGTATGGCAGCCCTCACGTGTGCCAAGGTCTCCCGTGATAACCCGTACGTCCAGACCTTCTGAGCGCAACGTATCTGCCGCGCGCTCTGCGACCAGCGGATCGGTGCCTTCACCCTCTGGGTTGGCTCCGATATCCTGTATCAGAACCGTTGCGCCAAGCTGACCGATACACCGGGCATATGCCAGACCCAGCCCGCGAGCTGCGCCGGTGATTAGTACAACCTGATCTTTAAACGTCACCATCTCATTTCTCCCGTTAACACGCTTTCATTGGGAAAAGAGCATAAAGTCACGCTTTCGATAGATAAAATACTGACTATGAGGCTCTGTGATACTTTAATTGTATCGGCAGTCAGCAAACGCATTGAACACAGGGAGAGCCGGACATGGCGACAGAAAAGCAGGCACGCGTCACTTTAAGGATGATGGAGCAATTCATCGCCGTCGCGGAGGAATTGCATTTTCATCGTGCTGCACTGCGCCTGAATATGTCTCAGCCGCCGCTGACCCATGCGATAAGAAAACTGGAAGAGGATATGGGCGTTATGCTGATTGAGCGCGGTAACCGCGTACTTGGCCTGACGCCAGCAGGAGCGACGTTTGTACGTGAGGCACGTGAAACACTCCGACAGGCCGAAAAAACCCTTATTTCAACGGTTGATGTGGCTGAGGGACGAACAGGAGTTTTAAGGCTGGGCTATGTCGGAAGCGCGCTGTATGGTCGCCTGCCTGATGTGATCCGTGAATTCAGGGCAAGCCATCCGCAGGTGCGTCTTGAACTGCGTGAAGCGACAACGGCTTCTCAGATTGCTGCTTTACGCGATGAAATGCTGGATATCGGAATACTGATCCCTCCACTTGAAAACGCGGAAGACGTCGTGAAGACCCGCTTTGACCAGGACCGTCTCTGTATAGCGATGCCTGTAGATCATCCCCTGAGCCAGCGGACAAATCTTACGCTTGCCGATCTGGCCGCTGAGCCTTTAATTTTGTGGCCAATGGCAGAAGGGCGAAGCTTTCATCTGCAGGTGATCCGCCTGTGTGCCAATGCAGGTTTTGTGCCGACGATTACTCAGGAAGCGCACGGGATGCACGCTGTGCTGTCACTGGTGTCTGTCGGGGGCGGGGTGTCCGTCGTGCCACAAAGTATGAGTGGCTTTCGCCAGGATCAAATCAGCTATCATCACTTATCGGGTACTGAGCCCGAATTTGAGCTGGTTCTCGGCCATCGTCACCTGTCTGCTTGCGCGAGGGCTTTTCTGAATTGCGCGCAAGCGTAGCAGGAGAGGGTTGCGAAACCAGCAGTCTGCGAGATGCAGGAAAAGGGATCTGAATACCACAAAATGAATTTTTTGTGACAGTGTCACTGTTATTCCTGATACTTTCTTGCGAAGACCTCGCAGAACCAGTCGATAAAAACACGGACTTTCGAAGGCAGGTAGCGGCGATCGGGATACAGAACAGACACTGGTTTTGTGACAGCCGCGTAATCCGTGAGAACTTCCGTCAGTTTGCCAGACTGAATGTGAGGTTCCAGCGCTGTCCGTAACGCATGCACTAAACCCAGCCCTTCCAGCCCGCAGGAAAGAAGTACATCGGAATTGTTAACCAACATATTACTCCCCGGTCGCCGTGACATAATTTCTCCGTTCATCACATATTTCCAGTCCATCACTTCACGGCTGTGTTCACTGAAAAAATTGATCGCTTTATGATGCACAAGCTCATCCGGCGTCAGCGGAACACCGTATTTATCCAGATATGACGGCGCAGCACAGGTGCCCATACTGACGCTGCCCACACGGCGCGCGCTAAAACCGGAATCGACCAACTCTCCCAGACGAATAACGCAGTCAACACCTTCTGAAATCAGATCAGTCAGGCGATCGGATGCGGTGAGTACAATGTCAATTTGCGGATAAAGGCTTTGAAACTCACTTAAAGAAGGAATAAGGATTGCGTGTGTCAGGGCAAGCGGAGCATCGATGCGCAAGCGCCCGCGCGGCGGCTGGCTGGGAGAAAAAACCGCCATCATGTCGTTGACGTCGCTTAAAAGACCTTTAGCGCGCTGATAAATTTCTTCTCCTTCCGCCGTCATACTCAGGCTGCGCGTGGTGCGGTGGAGAAGTTTTATCCCTAAATCGTCTTCCAGGTGTTGAATGGATTTACTGACAGCAGGACGATGTAATTGCAAGGCATCTGCGGCTTTGGTGAAACTGCCCAGTTCGACAACCTGAACAAAAATACTCATTAACTCAAGCATATTAGTACGCATCGTTTTTTCTCCTCTTCCGGCAAATACTACCCATCAATGACCAGGAATGCGGGATGTACCTTACCCGAATTGTTTCCCCTGCAATAACACTGAAATCCTTTGCAGTGACTTTTTCCCCTTTCTTTTGCGCTCTAACATGGCTTTATCTTATGCAGACAAAGTGGACGCAACGAAATGAAAGCATGGTTATTGAAAGATTTTGGTCTCGAAAATTTGCACCTCGAAGAGGTCGAAACACCGACGCCGGGGCCAGGTGAACTTCTGGTTAAAGTAGGTGCGGTCTCCCTGAATTTTCGTGATAAAGCGATTGTTGAAGGCTTTTATGAGCCTCATCTGGTTCCAAAACCGCTTATACCTGTCTCTGACGCGGCGGGAACCATTGTTGCCGTGGGCGAGGGGGTAACACGTTTTCGCACCGGCGATCGTGTCAATTCACATCTCTATTCGCGCTGGCTGGATGGCGAACCCGCAGCAGATGAACCCGCCTGGTGTATGGGTATGCCGCTGCCGGGAGGACTGGCTGAATATATGATTATTCACGAAGACAGCGCCGTCAGAGCTCCGGACAACATGACTGATGAAGAAGCGTCAACATTGCCTATCGCCGCGCTGACCGCCTGGTATTCGCTGATGGACATCGGTCATCTTCAGCCCGGCCAGACGGTTTTGGTGCAAGGTACCGGTGGGGTATCTGTTTTTGCTGCGCAGATTGCACATGCGTACGGTGCGAAAGTCATCGCCACGTCAAGCAATGACGCCAATCTTGAGCGGATTAAGGCGCTGGGCGCAGATGAGGGAATCAACTATAAAAACACGCCTGACTGGGAGAACAAAGTGCTTGAGCTGACCGGGGGTAAAGGCGCCGATATTACGGTGGAAGTTGCCGGGGGTAACGGGGTTAATCAGTCGGTTGCCGCCACTAAAGTGGCCGGGACGATTGCTCAGGTCGGTTTTCTCACCGGACAGACCTCACAGCTTGATCTGATGCCTTTGATTTTCCGGCAGACGACGATACGCGGTATTGCTGTTGCACCGCGTTCATCCTTTGATCGCATGAATCCTTTCCTCACTGAACATAATATCAGGCCGGTCATTGAACAGGTGTACAGCTTTAGTGACGCGATCGAAGCGTTCAGACACCTCTCCCGTGGCGCATTTGGTAAAATTGTTATTAAGATCGGTGACTGATCGCCAGGAATTACGCTTTGCACACAACGTGGTATGACCCTCTGTCCCTTGATATTAAGGAACAGGGGTCATATCAGCATGATGAGTCTGAAGGTGAAAAAACTAGAGGATCAACAGCCGCTTCAAAGCTGCGTCGCCGTCAGCGCAATCTTATGATTCAAGGTATCACTGATTGTATCGACCCAGAGTTTGGTATTTTCCTGTGTACGGGTCTTGCGCGGAATATCGATTTTAAATTCATCCGTGATGGTACCGGGTGAACCCGTCAATAAGAGAACGCGATCGCACAGCATCACGGCCTCTTCAATATCATGCGTCACCAGAATCATCGACTTGGTTTTAATGTAGTGCTTCTCCCACAGCTCCAGCAGATCCTGACGCAGCTTATGGCCGGTATAAATGTCGAGCGCGGAGAAAGGTTCATCGAGCAACAACAGCTGAGGTTCAACCGCCAGAGCTCGTGCAAAACCAATCCTCTGCCGCATCCCGCCGGATAACTCTTTTGGATAGGCGTCCGCATAACCTGAAAGACCGATCAGGTCGATCATATCTACCGTCCTGCGGTTCACCTCACTGGCGGGTAAACCTAGCGCCTGCAGGCCAAAGGAGACATTGCCAAACACGGTTAACCATGGGAAAAGCGCAAATGTCTGAAAGACCATACTGGTATCCGGGCAAGGGCCGGTGACGGGTTGATCATTACACACGATGGAACCGAAGCTGCTGTCAACCAGCCCGGCAATCATGCGCAGTAAGGTGGATTTCCCTGAGCCAGATCGTCCGAGCAAGGCAACAATTTCATTTTCGCTGACCTCCAGATTGATGTTATCCAGAACGCATTGCGTATGTTTTTGGTCCTTCTGAAAGGACTTCGACACATTTTTAATTTCTAAAACAGTACGGGTATTTTTCATGTCATTATCTCTTTTTAACTTTATTTATAAGCGAGTTAGTCAAATTTAAACCGGGTTTCTGCAAAACGATAAAGTGGCTGCCAGATGAATATCACGCAAAGGGCAACCATAAAGCACATGGCAATGCAGCCCAGAGCAGCCTCAGGGTTTTGCCCGGCCTCGGTGGTGGTGGAAATGAATGCGCCCAGTCCGTTGGTTTTGAGAGTGACGTCGCCCCAGTTCAGTACTTCGGCAGCAATGGCAGCGTTCCAGGCTCCGCCGGCGGCAGAAATAATGCCTGTCACGATGTAGGGGAAAATGGCGGGCAAAATATACTTGCTCCACCACATCCAGCCTTTCACGCCAAAGACCCGGCTCACATCCACCATCTGACTAGGGATAACAGACGCCCCGGCAATCACGTTAAACAACACGTACCACTGCGTACCCAGCATGATCATCGGGATTGTCCAGGCATTCAGACTTTGATGCCAGGTGATCAAAATGACGGTGACAATCGGATAGAAAACGTTAGACGGAATGGCTGCCATGATCTGAATCACGGGCTGGAAAATACGCACCAGTCGCGGACGCAGGCCGATCCATACGCCCAGCGGCGTAAAGATAACAATGCTTAGCAGCATGGCGATGATTACCCGCGCCGCCGTCAGTCCCATCCATTCAGGAAGCTTTGACAGATACTGGAAGGGCAGATAACCCCATAAAATATTGCCGTAGTACAAGCAGGCGACGGCAATCGCCAGATACCACAGACTCGCCCATAGCCAGTTGAGTAATCCGAGGAAATTAAACAGACGACTCAGCCCCAGCAGGTACCACGCCTTAGGCAATGTGAACAGCCAGAACTGGCAGAAGCGGCTGCCCAGTTTTCCCAGCAGCTGCCCGGTGAATGACCGCTGCAAACAGCTGTAAAACCAGGAGGTTGGCCGTTCAGCATAAGAGGTATCTTCATATTTAAACTGGCTGGCAAAGCGCACTAACGGGCGGAAAAGTAACTGGTCAAACAGCACGATGGTGATGACGAGAGCCAGCACGCCCCAGAGCACACCGTGGATGCTTCCGGCATCAATGGCCTGACCCAGAAACGATCCGACACCGGGCAGATTGACGTTATTGTTGCCGATAGTCAGCATCTCGGAGGCAATCAGCGCAAACCATGCCGCCGACTGAGACACCATGGTATTCCACAGCAAACCGGGGAATGAGTAGAGAAATCCCAGCCGCCAGAACCGTTGCCACGGGTTGCATTGAAACGCGCAGGAGACTTCGGTGAGTTCGTTCGGCACCACGCGTAAAGTCTGATACATCGTCAGCATCATATTCCACGCCTGCCCGGTAAATACGGCAAAGATGGCGAGCCCCTCAAGCCCCATAACACTGTGCGGATACAGCCCCAGGAAGAAAGCAGTGGTAAAGGTCAGGAATCCCAGGAGAGGAACGGACTCCATAAAGTTCACAAAGGGCAAAATAATGCGACGCATCGCAGCATATTTTGCTGCCAGCACACCAAATACGATGGTGAAAATGAGTGAGAACGCTAACCCAAACAGCAGGCGCATGGTGGTACGTAATGCGTAATAAGGTAAGTCTTTATAGTCTTGTGTGACTGGCGGCAGCGTGCTCCCGTCAAAAGGCGTGTGCATACCTTGCCAGCCATAAATCAGTAATCCTGCTAACAGACACAATATTGAGATGATAATCAGATCATTCAGGCCGAATTTATTCCGGCTCATCACTGGGGTGTTCTTCTGCATAACGTTAATTCTCAGTGGGAATTTTTATATCGATTAAAACCGATAAGCAGAGAGAATAGGGCGTAATTAATCCCTCCGGATAAATGGAGTTATTTATACGCCGCATTCAATTTAGAATAATGTTCATCACGGTAACAGTGTAAGACGTCGATACCGTAACGAACCTCGCCCTGTCAGGGGAGAAGACTGTCTATTTGCGATTTAATCGCACGCTGGTAATGTGTTGAGAAGTATTGCTTCAGGGTCTGAACGAAAGGAAAGGACCGCGGCGCCCTGGCAGTTGGGACCGTAATGCTTTTATTGGCAAGCGTATCGCTGAAAGATGAAGAATGTGTAGTCTTCAACATCAATGGAAAAACAAATTTTTGTAACAGCATAGAGCACCTCGATATAACAGCATCGAAATAAAGATAATCTTCGCCCTTAATTTATCGGGCTTGTGGTTCTGATTATCCTTACAGACACTGACAGGTGCCGGGGATAATCAGGTGTTGGTCGGAATACCCGACGGGGGTTCATCGTTTAACATACACGTCCTCTTTAGATTTATTATTAAATGCAAGCGGATACTATCAGGTTAATATTAAACAGAACGTATATATACACACAATTGAGAAGACTTTCTCCGGGGTGTTAATTGGGCAGGATCTTTGGAAAGAAATAACGCCGTTTCGTGAGAAAAACGCAACACAGCCTGATTGGTTATTGAATGGCATTATCAATATTATGTGCAGTGTTACTGAAGCGCAGTTACAGCGCCCGACATCATATCGGGCGCTGATTTTAGTCACTCAGTCACGCATGATCAGAACGAGAAACACGAACATCCCAGCGCGCCCCAGAAGGCGTTGTCGTTGGACACCGGGACATCCGATCCGCGGGCGATGTCATGGCTGTGTTTATGCACGCCACACGGACCGGCGCACTGATGTGCCTGACTAACCAGCCCGACGCGCGCGGCACCTTCTGGCGGGGCAGAGCGGTAATGGCCAGGCACTTTGGTGACCGGCGACCAGTCCGGTAAGACCGGGATTGCTGGCGGGGCGAGCGGTGAGAAACTGCCTGCCGCGTACACCACTTTGCCGTCCACGACGGTCATCACCGATTCAATGCCCTTGATGCGTTCTTCCTGCACACTGAAGAAATCCTCTGAAAGCACCGCCAGATCCGCCAGCTGTCCGGCTTTGATCTGCCCCTTTTTGCCCTGTTCGCTGGAGAACCATGAGCTGCCCTGCGTCCACAGCATCAGCGCGGTTTCGCGGTCGATGCGCGCATCGTCGTCGTACATCGCCATGCCGCCAACGGTGCGGCCGGAAACCAGCCAGTACAGTGCTGTCCACGGGTTGTAACTGGCAACGCGCGTGGCGTCGGTGCCCAGCCCGACTGGTAAACCGGCGGAAAGCATTTTCGCCACCGGCGGCGTATGTTTAGTGGCTTCGATGCCGTAACGGTCAGCGAAATATTCCCCCTGAAACGCCATGCGATGCTGAACGGCAATGCCACCGCCCAGCGCTTTCACGCGTTCGATATTGCGCTCAGTGATGGTTTCCGCATGGTCAAAGAACCAGTGCAATCCATTGAACGGAATGTCTTTATTCACCTTCTCGAAGACATCGAGCATACGGCTGATCGACTCATCGTAAGTGGCGTGCAGACGGAACGGCCAGCGGTGTTCCACCAGATGACGCACCACGCGTTCCAGCTCAACTTCGGTACCCGGCGGTAAATCCGGACGCGGTTGCAGGAAGTCTTCAAAGTCAGCGGCGGAAAACACCAGCATTTCGCCCGCGCCGTTGTGACGATAGAAATCGGTGCCTTGTCCCGGTTTCAGCATATCGGTCCACAGCTCAAAATCTTCCAGTTCATGCTGTGGCCGCTGGGTAAACAGGTTGTAAGCGATACGCACGGTCAGCTGATTTTTCTGATGAAGCTCATCAATGATCTGATAATCCTCAGGATAATTCTGGAAGCCGCCACCCGCATCAATCGCGCTGGTCAGGCCGAGACGGTTTAGTTCGCGCATAAACTGGCGGGTGGAATTGACCTGCTGTTCCAGCGGCAGTTTCGGGCCCTTAGCCAGCGTCGAATAGAGGATCATCGCATTCGGTTTGGCGATTAACATACCGGTCGGATTGCCGTTGCTGTCGCGCTGAATTTCTCCGCCCGGCGGATTTGGCGTGTCTTTGGTGTAACCGACGACCTTCAGCGCGGCGCGGTTGAGCAGGGCACGGTCGTATAAATGCAGGATAAATACCGGCGTGTCGGTTGCTGCCTGATTGATCTCTTCCAGCGTCGGCATTCGGCGTTCGGCGAACTGAAATTCCGTCCAGCCACCGACCACGCGGACCCATTGCGGTGATGGCGTGCGCAGTGCCTGTTCTTTCAGCATCCGCAGCGCATCGGCCAGAGAAGGCACGCCTTCCCAGCGCAGTTCCAGATTGTAGTTCAGCCCGCCACGGATGAGATGCAGGTGGGAATCGTTCAGACCGGGGATCGCCGTGTGACCGTGCAGATCCACCACCTGAGTAGACGCATCCGCGAACTGCATCACTTCATTTTCAGTGCCGACAGCAAGAAATTTGCCGTCTTTAATCGCCACGGCGTTCGCCAGGGGTTTCTCCCGGTCAACGGTATGAAATTTGCCATTAATCAGGATCAGGGAAGCAAAACTTGTCATTGGAAAAGCTCCTGTCATTGCGCGGAAGTGCGCGTCAGCCATGAATGGAAAACTCGGGTAATCACTGGCATCCAGAGGAAAACCACCAGCGCAACCACAGAGGCATCATTGAGTAAATGACCGCCTTCTGTGCCTTTGAGCTGCGGCAAAAATTGCCCCCAAAACCAGGGCACAATGTGGGTTGAAGGGTAAATCACCAGCAAGGTAAGCAGGTATTGTTTCCAGCGGGCAGGGGGACGAACTGTCGCACTCGGCGGGGTAAACCAGAATTCCGCGCCGGGACGCACTTCGGTGCTGTCGTCCTGCAACAGCAGCGGGCTGACTTCCGCCACCAGTTGTTTACGCAGCTCAGAGTTGTGCCAGGCGTTGAGATTTTCCAGCGTGTCAAAGCGCACCAGAATGGTGTACGGATCCCCGCTGCGGCTTGGACGGATGACGTTGACGCCCAGATGTCCCGGGAACGTGCTCGCCTGCGGCATGATTTTGTTCAGCCAGGCTTCGTATTGCGCCTCGCTGGCGGGGGCAATTTTGTGCGTAATGACGAGCGTAACGTGTTGCTTGTGGGACTGGGACATACATCACCTCAGCTGATTTAAATAAAAGCATTTATCGAATCAATGAAATGATGTTAGTCGGCGGGTTGAAACAATGATAGGTGAGAATTTTTGCGTTCTTGTTAAGATTTTTTGAGGGTTATTCTTCCCCGACCACGCGCAGTTCGCGCTGCCTGAGAATGCGGTGCAGATTGAATTCCAGCCAGTCGGCCAGCCCGGCAACCTGGTCTTTCATCTCAAGTCCGAGAGGCGAGAGACTATACTCAACGTGCGGCGGCACCACCGGAAACGAATGCCGGTCAACAAAGCCATCTTCTTCTAACGCCTGCAGCGTTTGCGCCAGCATCTTTTCGCTGATGCCCCCGACTTTGCGGCGCAGTTCACTAAAGCGCAGCGTTTCGTCGCACAGGGCGATAAGGATCAGCAAGCCCCAGCGGCTGGTGACGTGGCGCAGAATTTCGCGTGATGGACAATTCGGATCGAGGACTTTCCCCTGACGGATTTGTTCTGACAGCGGCAGGCGTGCCTCAGCCGGGTCTGATGGAATTATTTTCATACTTACCTTTTGGTGCGTACTTACGAAAAGTAAGTGTATCGCATAGGATGTCTTCACGGCGACGAATTTCGCGTCTTGCAGAACATAAACCCACAATATGAATTTTGTGTCGAAACCTTCAGGAGAATAAATATGATCGCAGTTACCGGTGCTACCGGCCAGTTAGGCCGCCTTGTTATTGCCGCGCTTCTGAAAAAAGTGCCCGCTAATCAGATTATTGCCGCAGTGCGCAGCCCTGAAAAAGCCAAAGATCTGACAGATTTAGGCGTTCAGGTTCGCCAGGCGGATTACAGCAAGCCGGAGACGCTGGATTCAGCGTTTAAAGGCGCAGAGAAATTGCTGCTGATTTCCTCAAGCGAAGTCGGTCAGCGCGAAGCGCAGCACAACGCGGTGATCGCGGCGGCGAAACGTGCGGGCGTGAAACTTCTGGCTTATACCAGCCTGCTGCACGCGGATAAATCTCCGCTCGGTCTGGGCGTGGAACACCGCGCGACCGAAAAAGCGTTAAGTGAATCCGGCATTCCTTTTGTCCTGCTGCGTAACGGCTGGTATACGGAAAACTATGCCGCGAGCATTGCACCGGCTTTGGCGCATAACGCCTTTATAGGTTCTGTCGGAGAGGGGCGGATTTCTTCTGCTGCCCGTCAGGATTATGCCGAAGCGGCGGCTGCCGTTCTGGTGCTCGAGGATCAGGGCGGGAAAATCTACGAACTGGCGGGCGATGAATCCTACACGCTGGCTGAATTCTCGGCGGAAATCGCACATCAGTCCGGCAAAAAAGTGGATTACGTGAATCTGCCGGAAGCAGAATTTGCTAAAGCGTTACTGGGCGCCGGTTTACCGGAAGGTCTGGCGAATATGCTGGCAGATTCTGACGCGGGCGCAGAGAAGGGCGGTCTGTTTGATGATTCTCATACATTGAGCAAACTGATTGGTCGTCCAACGACGCCGGTGAAAGACGTGATCGCTGCGACACTGAAATCGCTGTAATACGCTAAAGCTTCAGAAAGAAGTGAACACCGGCCTGCTAGCACTGTTACTTAACAGGCCGGTGTATTTGTTAAATTATGTCATCTTGCGTGGAGAGCAAAACCAGCTCCAGCAAATTACGGCAACCCTGCTGGTTGCTGACGTTAGACTCCTGCTCCAGCTGGCGCAGCAGCCCTTCAATAATCGCTTTATTGCTTACCGGATAGCCGTTGTTTAACAGCCCTGAAACGATGGTGCCGAGGATCTCGACTTCGCTTAATGTTGGCGTTTCACGGGTTTTGAAATAATCACTGATTTCTGTAACTGTTTGTTCTGCTTCGAGTTGCATGTAGACCTCCTCAAACTTTTCTGCGAATTATCATCGCCGGAAAAGTGCCTATTGCCAGTCAGAAAAGAGAATATTGTGAAGCGTTTCTTCACAATTGCCTTCCCTGTTCATCCCGTGATTATTTTGTACAAAAATAAAATCAGCCATGAAAAAAACCTTTGGAAGAAGGGAAATCCAATTTTTTCTTCCAAAGGCCAGGCTGAAACTGCCCGTAAAAGACGGACTAATGATGAAGCAGGGGTACAAGAAAGTTATACAATGATTGCAATTTTGTACAGGTATGGATGCGAAAAATCTTAAATAGTGTTGCTAGCAATGTTTAAAAAAGCACGAAATGCTCAATTTCATTTAAAGCTGTTACATTCACAGGACGCGTTAGTTTCATATGTAATGGTAAATAAGGTGACTTCTGCGGTTGTCTATTGCGTCTGTACAACAGTCCGCCTGTGCGGCAGAATAACTGCCCTTTTTTTCGCCATCCGGCGAATTCTGCAACAGCAGATCAGGAGTCTTGCGGTGAAAGTTAACGTCATAGGCACCAGCGGCAGTGGCAAATCAACGCTGGCACGCGGCATTTCTCAGAAACTGAATATTCCCTATATTGAACTGGATGCGTTGTTCTGGCGGGCTGACTGGCAGGGTACGCCTGACGAACAATTCTTTGCCCGCCTTGAAGAAAAAATGGCAGCCAGCGATAGCTGGGTGATCGATGGAAATTACAAACGCTCGCAACCGGTTAAATGGCGCAATATTGATCTGATCGTTTGGGTGGATTATTCGTTCGGGCGCACGTTGTTTCAGGCAGTGAAACGGGCGGCTACGCGTGCGTGGGGCGGGCAGGAAATCTGGGCGGGAACGGGAAACTACGAGACGTTTCGCAAAAGCTTTTTCAGCCGGGAGTCGATAATTCTGTGGACGCTGAAAACTTACAGGAAAAACCGCCGCCAGTATGAGGCGTTAATTCGTGACCCCGCATGGCAGCATGTTCGCTTCGTGCGTTTACGCTCACCCCAGCAGACTGAGGTTTTTCTCAGTGATCTGACCCAGTTGTAACACCATCCACGGGCTGAAGGCCCACGGCGTCGTGCGCACGCTGCTCAGCAAATCTTCCGGTTTCACCCACTGATAATCCATCACTTCAGACTCGCGCGGTGCCGGTGTCTGGCCGGTGAAAGCGGTAAAAATCGGGCAGAATTCATTTTCGACAATGCCGGAAGCATCGGTGGCGCAATACTGAAATTCATCCACCAGCGAGGCGATGTTTTCCACGGATAATCCGATTTCATACTGACAACGGCGCAGAACCGCCGCCTGCAGGGACTCGCCGGGCAACGGATGCCCGCACACCGAATTCGTCCAGACTCCCGGCCACGCGACTTTGCCTAGCGCACGGCGCGTCAGCAAAATCTCGCCACGGTCATTGCGGATGTAACAGGAAAACGCCAGATGCAGCGGAGTATGTCCGGAATGCACCAGCGCTTTGTCCATGGTTCCCGATGGCTGATGTTGTCCATCCAGCAACACGACTTCTTCAATCATAAAAACTCCCGTGACTCCTCAACCTTCAGTCTTCTGTTTCCAGCATTTGCTTAAGTAAACGCACCAGATGCCGCTGATCGTCAGGAGATAATCTTGCCAAAAACTCAGTATCCACCTGCTCACCGACAGGCTGAGTATTCGCCAGAACGGCTTTTCCCTCTGCGGTCAGCGTGATAAAACGCCGGCGCTTATCTGCCGGATCGGCCTGACGCACTAACAGCCCGCGTGATTCCAGCCGCGACAACATTTCTGCCAGGGTGGCCTTACTGCTGATCGCCACACCGGTCAGTTGTACCTGTTCAATTCCCGGATTTTCAGCAATCGAGCGCAACACGGCGTACTGCGGTTTGGTCAGTTCCGGGATGCATTGCTGCCAGCGCGCAGTGTGCTGCTGGAATACCTTACGCATTATGTGAAAGGCTTCCTGTCTCAATTGTGTGCTCATCATCGGTTTCCGCTGTTCTTATAGGTCTCCGGCTATTTTAGCAACCTATGAGGAATGAATGCGACAGACCATTGCGGTGATTTGAAAAGGAGTATAAGGTAAAAATCATTCGTATACGAACGAAATGTTCAAGGTCATGATCTGTGTGAGGCTGAAATGAGACTGATTGTAGGGATGACGGGCGCGACGGGTGCGCCGCTGGCGGTGACACTGTTGCAGGCGTTGCGGGATATGGACGATGTGGAAACACATCTGGTGATGTCGAAATGGGCGAAAACCACGATTGAACTTGAAACGCCGTATACCGCACGTGAGGTGAGTGCCATGGCGGACTTCACGCACAACTGCGCCGATCAGGGAGCCACAATTTCTTCCGGCTCATTCAAAACGGACGGCATGATCATCATCCCGTGCAGCATGAAAACGCTGGCGGGGATCCGCGCCGGATATGCCGAAGGGCTGGTCGGGCGCGCGGCAGATGTGGTGCTCAAAGAAAACCGCAAACTGGTGCTGGTTCCGCGTGAAACCCCTCTCAGCACCATTCACCTTGAAAACCTGCTCGCACTTTCCCGCATGGGGGCCGCAATCGTGCCGCCGATGCCGGCTTACTACAACCACCCTGAAACCATTCAGGACGTGACAGACCACATTGTGACCCGCGTGCTCGACCAGTTTGGCCTTGAATATCATCGGGCTAAGCGCTGGGCCGGGTTAACGCCCAAGAGTGACGGTGTCACTAATTAGTTTCTAAAACGTGTTAAATCTACTACGTACCAAGTACAGGAGAATCGAGATGGCTTTTGATGATCTGCGCAGTTTTATGCGCGCACTGGATGAGAACGGACAACTGCTGAAAATCACCGAACAGGTGAAAGCGGAGCCGGATCTGGCCGCGGCGGCGAATGCCACAGGCCGTATCGGCGAGGGCGCACCTGCGCTGTATTTTGACAATGTGGAAGGGTTTACGGACGCGCGTATCGCCTTAAATACGCTGGGGTCATGGCCCAATCATGCCATTGCCATGGGGTTGCCGCCTTCCACGTCGACCAACGAGCAGATTGCCGAATATATCCGCCGCTGGGATACGTTTCCGATCACACCTGAACGTCGTAAAAATCCGGCGTGGGCAGAAAATACCGTCGACGGGGAAGACATTAACCTGTTCGACATTCTGCCGCTGTTCCGCCTGAACGACGGCGACGGTGGTTTCTATCTCGATAAAGCCTGCGTGGTGTCCCGCGACCCGACCGACCCGGACAGCTTCGATAAACAGAATGTCGGCATTTATCGTATGGAAGTGAAGGGCAAACGTAAGCTCGGGCTGCAACCGGTGCCGATGCATGACATTGCGCTGCACTTACATAAAGCGGAAGAACGCGGCGAAGATTTACCGATAGTCATCACACTGGGTAATGACCCGATCATTACGCTGATGGGCGCAACACCGCTGAAATATGACCAGTCGGAATATGAAATGGCGGGCGCATTGCGTCAGGCGCCGTATCCGATCGCGACGGCACCGCTGACTGGTTTTGACGTGCCATGGGGTTCAGAAGTGATCCTCGAAGGGGTGATTGAAGGGCGTAAACGCGAAATCGAAGGGCCGTTCGGCGAATTCACCGGACACTATTCTGGTGGCCGCAATATGACCGTGGTACGTATCGATAAAGTCTCTTACCGCAATAATCCCATTTTTGAATCCCTCTATCTCGGCATGCCATGGACCGAAATCGACTACCTGATGGGACCAGCCACCTGCGTGCCGCTGTATCAGCAACTCAAAGCCGAATTCCCGGAAGTGCAGGCAGTCAACGCCATGTACACCCACGGTCTGCTGGCGATTATCTCCACTAAAAAACGTTACGGCGGTTTTGCTCGTGCCGTGGGGCTGCGCGCAATGACCACGCCGCACGGTCTGGGGTACGTGAAAATGGTGATTATGGTCGATGAGGATGTGGATCCGTTCAACCTGCCGCAGGTGATGTGGGCGCTTTCCGCCAAGGTCAATCCGGCGGGCGACCTGGTTCAGCTGCCGAATATGTCCGTGCTGGAACTGGATCCGGGGTCATCGCCGGCGGGGATCACTGACAAACTGATTATTGATGCCACAACGCCGGTCGCGCCGGATAACCGCGGTCATTACAGCCAGCCGGTACGCGATTTACCAGAAACCAAAGACTGGGTCGCCAAACTCAATTCCATGCTGGACGGGCGCAAAGCCTGAACATTCATTAAAGATAGTAAGGAGTGATTATGATTTGTCCACGTTGTGCCGATGAGCATATCGAACTGATGGCCGTGTCCCCGGTGAAAGGTGTCTGGACCGTGCATCAGTGCCAGCGTTGTTTATACACCTGGCGTTCTACTGAACCTCTGCGTCGCACCAGCCGCGAACATTATCCCGAGGCGTTTAAGATGACGCAGGCAGATATCGACAATGCGCCGATGGTGCCGTCGATCCCGCCACTTCTGGCGGAGTAATGTGACTTTCTCCTCCCTCTGAAAAGAGGGAGTGAGAAGCTTCAGAAGCCGTTTTTACGGAAACTCATCTGAACATAAATTTTCCGCATAAAAACAGTTTAGGTAAGCTCTAAGAAAATTCCTGAAATCAAGCAGTTAAAATTCTATTTCCCTGAAAACTCCCTTCTTTTTTCTCCTCAATAGTCCCGCATTTTGCCAACATAAACTCTGTAAAGGTAGACAGTTGTCGACTTTTCCTCTAAAAGTTCTGCAGTTCTCGCCAGACAAAACTAGTTTCGAATGGCAAATAATAATTTCTGAATGTTAAAGAGCGGCGAAATGATAACCGCCAGGCATTGAGATTTTACAAACACTACGACACACCTTTTGGAGAGTTTATGCATTCCTCTGATCACAAAAACGAGAGCCGGACGTTCTTCGGTCATCCTTATCCGCTGGGTTCTCTGTTCTTCACAGAAATGTGGGAGCGGTTCTCGTTTTACGGTATCCGTCCTTTACTGATCCTGTTTATGGCAGCGACGGTGTATGACGGCGGCATGGGACTGGCGCGTGAAAATGCATCGGCCATCGTCGGTATCTTTGCGGGCTGTATGTATCTGGCGGCGTTGCCGGGCGGATGGCTGGCAGATAACTGGCTGGGACAGCAAAGAGCAGTCTGGTACGGCTCAATCCTGATTGCACTGGGTCACCTGTCGATTGCCTTATCTGCTTTTATGGGCGACAACCTGTTCTTCATCGGCCTGATGTTTATCGTACTGGGTTCCGGCCTGTTCAAGACCTGTATCTCGGTCATGGTAGGCACGCTGTATAAGAAGGGAGATGCACGCCGTGACGGCGGTTTCTCGCTGTTCTATATGGGCATCAACATGGGGTCGTTTATTGCACCGCTGATTTCCGGCTGGCTGATAAAATCGCATGGCTGGCACTGGGGCTTTGGTATCGGTGGTATCGGTATGCTGGTGGCGCTGATTATCTTCCGCGTTTATGCCGTACCGGCAATGAAACGCTATGACAGCGAAGTCGGTCTGGATTCCACCTGGAACAATCCTGTCGCGAAGAAAAACGGTGTCGGTGCCTGGTTGCTGGCGCTGGCCGTCGGTGTGGCTGTCGTTGTAACGCTGATTGCGCAGGGCGTGATCGTCATCAATCCGGTTGCTGTCGCCAGCGTGCTGGTGTATGTGATTGCGGCATCCGTTGCCCTGTACTTTATCTACCTGTTCCTGTTCGCCGGACTTAACCGCAAAGAGCGCGCCAGACTGCTGGTCTGCTTTATCCTGCTGGTTTCCGCTGCGTTCTTCTGGTCTGCGTTCGAGCAAAAACCGACCTCTTTCAACCTGTTTGCAAATGACTACACCAACCGCATGATCGGCGATTTCGAAATCCCGGCGGTCTGGTTCCAGTCTGTCAATGCATTGTTTATCATCCTGCTGGCACCGGTATTTAGCTGGGCGTGGCCGATGATGGCGCGTAGAAACATCCGTCCGAGCAGCATCACCAAGTTCATCATCGGTATTTTGTGCGCAGCGGCAGGCTTTGGCCTGATGATGCTGGCAGCGCAGAACGTGCTGAACAGCGGCGGCGCAGGTGTTTCACCATTCTGGCTGGTGGGCAGTATTCTGATGCTGACGCTCGGCGAACTCTGCCTGAGCCCGATAGGGCTTGCGACCATGACATTACTGGCACCGGAAAGAATGCGCGGTCAGATGATGGGGCTGTGGTTCTGTGCCAGTGCGCTGGGTAACCTGGCAGCGGGCCTTATTGGTGGTCACGTGAAAGCCGATCAGCTGGATATGCTGCCTGATCTCTTTGCGCGTTGTTCCATCGCGTTGCTTATCTGTGCCGCAGTATTGTTCGTGCTGATTATTCCGGTACGCAGAATGCTGGAAAACGCACAGGCCAGTTCAGAACAGAAACCTGTCACTCACGCCTGACGGACAGTGATGTGATTATCGACCCGTAACCGGTTGGTACAGTAAACAGAAATGAGGTGGTCTTCGGACTGCCTCATTTTTTTTTATCCTATCCATGTTACCGGTATCACATTAATCAAAAAACATAAGAAATTTATAACATCTCGCAATTGTGACTGCCTTTTAACCATTCTATAACAAGTCCTCGGGCCACGGACGGACGGACTTTTTTGTGTTTAACCCTACAAAAGGCAGGACGAAAAATGACGGCGAAGTTATCCGTAAAAGAAAAAATCAGCTACGGTCTGGGGGATATGGCGAGCCATATTGGTCTGGATAACGTGATTATATTTTTGACGTTTTATTACACCGATGTCGTGGGATTACCGGCGGTTTTCGTCGGGACAATGTTTCTGGTCGCCCGCGTGGCGGATGCGATTGTTGACCCTGCAATGGGGCTGATCGCCGATCGCACGCAAACCCGTTTTGGTAAGTTCCGTCCTTATATTCTCTGGCTCGCGCTGCCGTTTGGTGCCAGTTGTTTACTGGTTTACGCGGTGCCTGAATCGCTGTCTTTGGGCGGCAAAATGGTTTATGCCAGCGTCACGTATTGCGTGATGATGCTGATGTATACCGCCATCAACATTCCTTACTGCTCGATGGGGGCGATCATCACGCCGGATAACACCCAGCGTATTTCTCTGCAATCTTACCGGTTTTTCCTCGCCACGCTCGGCGGCGCGATGTCCACGTTCCTGATGATGCCGCTGGCAGAAATGATCGGCGGCGGTAATAAGCTCGACGGCTATTTCGGCGCGATGGCCATCATGGCGTCGATTGCCGTGGTGATGTTCCTGCTGTGTTTTCTCAACACCAAAGAACGTATCAGCGCACCGCCAACGCACGAAAATTTCCTCTCTGATTTGCGCGATTTAGTGCGTAACGATCAGTGGCGTGTGGTCGCGGCGCTGATCTTCTTCAACATCTCATTCGGCGTCGTCCGCCTTGGCGCGATGATGTATTACGTCACTTATTATCTTGGCAATGCCAGCTACTTTATGTGGCTGCTGGCGGCGCACATTATCGGTAAAAGTCTCGGCAGTTTGCTGGTCAAACCGCTGACCCGCAACCGCAGCAAACTGGCGGCGTTTACGCTGTGCGCCATTCTGACCGGCTTGCTGAGCATGGCGATATTCTTCGTTCCTGCGTGGATTTCCCTGCTGGTCGGCATGACGTTGCTGGTGTCCACGTTCTATCAGGTCACGACCACGCTGATGTGGGTGATGATGTCGGACGTGGTGGATTACGGCGAATACAAACAAGGCAAACGAATGGACGGCACGGTGTTCTCGACCTTGCTGGCGATCCTCAAAATGGGGATGGCGGTGAGCGGGGCAGTCGTTGGCTGGACCCTCGGCTGAGCGGTTACGTGCCGCACGCCGCGCAGCAAAATACTGCCGCGATGCTGTCAATTATCGCGCTGTTCTCACTGGTGCCGGGCGTGTTGTCGATGTTCAGCGCGCTGTCGATGCGCTGGTACAAGCTTAACGACGCGACCATGAAACAGATTAACCAGTCCAAAATTTCACGGGAACACGAGCCTGTCCCTCAGGCCACCTTGCATACACAGGAGTCCGCATGAGCGAATTAATCGCCGAAAAGAACCGCATCCTCTGGCATTTCGATCAGCAAACGCTGGTGATTGAACCCTGGGGTGAAAACAGCCTGCGCGTGCGTGCTACCTGCCGGCCGGAACTGAATGAACATCTTTGGGCGCTGCTGCCGCAAACCGAACAGCCGCAAACTGACATCAGCCGTGGCATGGAAACGCTGAGCATCCGCAACGGCAACATAACGGCGACGGTCAATATCAAAGGGCAGCTGGCGTTTTATAACCAGCGCGGTGAACTGATCCTTGAGGAGTTCTGGCGTCAGCGTTCCACCGTCGGCATCGGCGCGACGGAGAAGAGTCAGGACAAATACATCAGTGCGCTGAAAATGGATGCGCGCGAATTTAAGGCTATTCCCGGCGGCAAGCATCAGCTCACCGTGCGTTTTGAGTCGCGCCCCGACGAGAAAATCTACGGCATGGGGCAATATCAGCAAAGCTGTCTGGATCTGAAAGGCTGCACGCTGGAACTGGCGCAGCGTAACTCGCAGGCCAGCGTACCCTTTATGCTTTCGAGCCTCGGTTACGGCATGCTGTGGAACAATCCGGCAATTGGCGAGGCGACGTTCGGCAAGAACATCACCCGCTGGGAAGCGCAGGTCACGGAGCAGATGGATTACTGGATAACCGCCGGTGATACGCCCGCAGACATCATGCATCAGTATGGCCGCGCGACGGGTACTGCACCGTTAATGCCGGAATACGCCACCGGTTTCTGGCAGTGCAAATTGCGTTACCGCACGCAGCAGGAAGTGCTGGAAGTGGCACGTGAATACAAGCGCCGTCACCTGCCGATTTCAGTGATTGTGATCGACTTCTTCCACTGGCCGAATCAGGGCACCTGGTGTTTTGACCCGGTGGACTGGCCGGATCCGAAAGCGATGGTCGCGGAGCTCAAATCACTCGGCATCGAAACAATGGTGTCGGTGTGGCCGACGGTAGACAGCCGCACGGACAACTACAAGGAGATGAAATCAAAAGGTTATCTGGTGAATACCGACCGTGGCGTGTCGGTGAATCTGGACTTCCTCGGCAATTGCACGTTCTTTGATGCTACCCATCCCGACGCCCGTCAGTTTGTCTGGGAAAAAGTGAAGCAGAACTATTATGAACTGGGGATCCGCACCTTCTGGCTGGACGAAGCCGAGCCGGAATACCGCGCCTATGATTTTGATAACTATCGCTATCATTTAGGACCGGTGCTGGAGGTGGGGAACATCTACCCGCAGAAATTTGCACAAGGTTTTTACGACGGCCTGCAACAGGAAGGCGAGCACGAAATCGTCAATCTGGTGCGCTGCGCCTGGGCTGGCAGTCAGCGTTACGGCGTACTGGCGTGGTCGGGCGATATCCATTCCTCCTTCCACGCGCTGCGCAATCAGATAGCCGCCGGACTGAACATGGGACTGGCGGGTATCCCGTGGTGGACGACAGATATCGGCGGTTTCCAGGGTGGTAACGTCAATGACCCTGCGTTTCAGGAACTGCTGATCCGCTGGTTCCAGTGGGGCGTATTCTGCCCCGTGATGCGTCTGCACGGTTACCGCGAACCCCAAATCCAGCCATCAGAACCGTGGCGCGACGGCATCGCCCAATGCAACAGCGGGGCGCCGAATGAAGTGTGGAGCTACGGCGAAGAGAATTACCAGCTGATGAAAAGCGGCCTTTTCCTGCGCGAAAAACTGCGTCCTTACATCAGCCGCGTGATGCAGCAAGCCCACGAGAACGGCGATCCGGCGATGCGCACCATGTTCTACCAGTATCCGGATCAGGCTGAAAGCTGGAAAGTGGAAGACCAGTACATGCTCGGTGCCGATATTCTGGTTGCGCCGGTGCTGTACGCGGGGCAGCGGGAGAGGGAAGTGTGGTTACCGGCGGGAGAGACGTGGGTGGCACTTAATGGGGAACGGTATGAAGGCGGAAGGGCGATTACGGTCGCCGCGCCGATGAGTGAAATCCCGGTTTTTGTGCGGGAGGGTACGAAGGTGAAAGCAGAACTTGGTATTTGACCTGCTCCTCCCCCTGCGAAGGGGGAGGCGGTTTAGCAGACAACACCCATCTTCGTATACACTCTGACCTTAGTTTTTGACCTTAATACCCCACCCCACCCCACCCCAACCCTCCCCTTCGCAGGGGAGGGAGTTAACCCAATCCCCCATTTATCACAAAACTGTTAACTCTCCGCGAGGATTCCGTAATCCCTCCCCTTGTAGTCTGATGCCATCGACAACAACCGGCACGGTGGCAAAAAATGATTAACAGACGCAATTTCCTGCTGGGCAGCAGTGCGGTTTCTGCGGTCGCTGTCATGGGGCTGATCCCGTCTTTTTTCCCGCGTAAAGCGGATGCCCAGGCGAAAGCCGAAAAGTTTGAATTTACCCTGACCGATGAGCAGTGGCATCAGAAGCTCAACGATGATCAGTACCACATTTTGCGCGAGGCGGGCACCGAACGGCCTTATTCCAGCCCGCTGAATAACGAACATCGGGCGGGCGAGTTTGCCTGTGCGGGTTGCAATCTTCCTCTCTTTTCCTCTGCGACCAAATTCGACAGCCATACCGGCTGGCCGAGTTTCTGGAAGCCGTTATCCAATGCCGCGCTGACCAGCCGGGATACCTCGTTTGGCATGGTGCGCGATGAAGTGCATTGCCGCCGCTGCGGCGGGCATCTGGGACACGTATTTGATGACGGCCCGCAGCCAACCGGCCTGCGTTATTGCATGAACGGGCTGGCGATGACGTTCACTCCGAAAGCTTAATAAGTCAGGACATTCATAATGAAAAATGCAGCCAATAAAGTGCGCAGCTTACGTAATTACAGCCTGATCGCCGGACTGGTGCTGGCTTCAGCCTTTGCCTTTCAAAATAACGCCTGGTCGTGGGGCGGTGGCGCAGAACCGGCGGTGGTGATCCCGGCACCGGCAAAAGATGAGCCTGCGGGAACGTCGCACAGCGAAACGGCGCTGTTTGCCGGTGGCTGTTTCTGGGGGATTCAGGGCGTGTTCCAGCATGTGAAAGGCGTGACCAGCGCGGTGTCGGGTTATGCCGGAGGCGAGGCACAAACGGCCAGCTATGAGCAGGTGAGCAACGGCGATACCGGCCACGCAGAATCCGTCAAAGTCACGTTTGACCCGACGCAGGTGAGTTACGGTGAACTGCTGCATATTTTCTTCTCGGTAGGGCATAACCCGACGGAGTTAAATCGTCAGGGCCCGGATACCGGCAGTCAGTATCGCTCGGCAGTTTTCCCACTTAATCAGGCGCAGGCCGACGTGGCGAAAGCGTACATTGCCCAGCTCGATGCCAGCCACAGTTACAGCGAACCGCTGGTGACGAAAGTGGAAAACAATGCACACTTTTATCCGGCAGAGGCTTATCACCAGAACTTCTTAAACGATAACCCGGATTATCCGTACATCGTGGTGAACGACCTGCCGAAAATAAAAGATTTGAAACAGCATTTCCCGGCCGATTATCGTGAACAACCGGCGCTGGTTAAGCAATAGCATGCCCGTTATCAACGGCATCAACGGCCGTGATGATGATCGTTTTTTGACGGCATCGGCTGATGATGATGCGCATGATCATGATGAGGATCGTGGTGGTGGCCGTGAGGACCCGCCATCACACAACCGGTCAGTGAAAATAATAATGTGGCGTACATTACCAGACGTAATAAGGCTTTCATTCTTACACCCTGAAAAATAGAGAAGAGAGCACCTTCCGTAAAAATGGAATATGCACTCTTCGCAGGAAATTAAATGTTAAATCAGAAATCCATCTCTGCGCCTAAATATGCGCCATCAATGATGCGTTCGTTAGGATTCCCTGCTGTTCCATCAAGGCCGATATAACGGTAGCCAGCTTTGACTTTTACAGGTGCAAACGGTACCCAGCTGAATCCGGCATCCGCTTCGGTATAAGATTTCACACGATTGCTTAATGCATCAGGTGCACTGTAACCCTCGGCATAAAATGCCAGGCTATCGGTGAAGGGGACGGTAATGCCGCCGCCGACGGGAAATGCAACACCTTCGTTATCAGACGTTGAACCCTGCATATAAAGGGCTTTTGCACCCAGATTAATCATTGCCGGGCCAACAGGAATATTAAAGCCTGCGGCCGCACCGCCGATCTGACGACCATTTTTGGTGTTCTTCGCCCAGTTACCGTCGATATACAGGCCCGATGTCTGACGGCCCATTCCGGCGTTCAGTTCAGTGAAATCTGTGCCCGCTTTTGCACCGAGTTCAACAGCCTGAGTCTGGCCTGAGAAAGCCAAAAATACGGCCATTACACTGCCAGCGACAGTCAGTTTGATTGTGTTCTTACGCATTTGTTTACCTGTTGATTAAGTGTTCGGCTCCGAGCGGTCTTTGCCGTTCTGCCGTCAGACGGATGTCCCGTCCGTGAGGAGCTATCACACACTCAGGCACAGCCAACATCAATTTATATGTCAGATGATGTGATAAATAGGTTTTTATTCTTTGATATTTTAATTGATTAGATAATTAACCTGGCGCAGAAGGCTGGCCTCAGTACGCGACACAGACGAATTGTGGCGAATACGTGCTGCTGACCACGTATGCCTGGTCACGGATCCGCCTGACGCCGATGTTCAGAGAGGCGTTATCACCGGTATTTTCCAGCCACATCTGGTCGAAATCAGCATCTGGTGTGGTATCTAAAGGTGACGGTGTCACTTTATCAATGGTGAAATGATAGGTCTTATTATCAACTTTAACGCCATGGCTGAGATAAACAGTACGTTCAAGATATGTACTGCCTTTAGCCGATTTCACATCTCCCTCGTACTGAATAATGCCCTTGTTCTTATCGTAAAATTGCAGGCTTTCCACAACGGAAAAAACCAGTTGTCCCTGCTCAATATCCATATTCACTTTGCCGAAGGCTTTACATTTTAAAGTCGGAATATCTTTAGATGGCCATAAATACAACATGCCCCCCGCGATAATACAAACCGCGATAACGGATGTATAGAACCACTTCTTCTTAATCATGATCATTGGCCGACCCACTTATAGTGATAGAAGTTATCACACGAAATAATTTCTTTATTATTGCCAAGGGTGCATAAAGACAGCAGCGTTCTGGCATTGTTTTGATACGAATAAGGTAACTCGCTGTTATAGATGATGACATTGCCTTTATTGCACGTCAGATTATTGACTTTCAGCGTGTGGCTAACCCGCTCAAGCACCGCAGGTTTCTCATCATCCGAAATATCTTTCAGGAAAATAATATCGCAACCAGTGTCAGGTTGTTTTATTTCAGTGATGCCGTTGGTGGCATCCTCGTATTTCCATGCACTCATTGACACGCCAGCCAGAACCAACAGGCAGAGCAGGATAAAAAGAACGCGCCGGGCAGGTTTGACAGGTGCAGGTAAAGCAGCAGGTATTGGCGCCAGTACCGCAAGCGGGGTGACAGAGGCCGGTTCCACAGGCGGCACTGTTTCAAGGCGACGCACACTGACTGCCGGGTTGAGTTTAAAACCGACTTTCGGCAGGGTAACGATCAGTTCTTGGCAATCTAATATCGCCAGATTGCGGCGGACAATACTCACGTACTGATTTAGATTATTGCCGGAAGCATGCAGACCGTGGTTGTCCCAGACGGTTTCGAGCAGATATTCCCGCGTCAGATCCCGTCCTTCTGATGAAAGAAACTCTTCCAGCAGACGTGCCGCCGGAAGTGGAAGTTTAATGACATCCTGACTGGCGGCATAATACAGCGTGCCATCATCTGAGTTGAATTCAATTGCTTTATCAATGAGATATTTCATCTTGCCCTGATTGAGATGAGTAAAACTACTCAACACTCTGTCGGAATTAAAAAACGCTTCAGATTAATAGTATACAAGCTAAATTTTGCCTGCCGGATCTGAACCGGGGATATGTAAAACTCTCAGCCTTCTGATGCAGAAAGTAAATTATTATGTTGCCTGAAGGCTGTGTGCAGGAATAAAAATCTATATATACCCGCTTTATGTAATTAAATTGTCTGCCACGTCGAAATGCGTTTTCCTGCTCGCATCGTTAACTGAGCGGAGTGGTGACGTGGATATTACCTTTACAGACTTTCTTATTGGATTTTCCTCTGCGCTGGATTTGTTAAGTCCTGAAAACGGACACCGCGGCGTGCGGCGTGCCTATATCGTGATGAATATTGCCCGTCAGCGGCGGTTCAGTCCGCTGGTGCAAAAGCGCCTTTTCATTGCTGCACTTTTGCGAGGTATCAGCCACGGCGCGCATACTCCGCAAGATTGTGTCAGGCGAATCGCAAACATTCCTTTGCTGGCTGGCAGCGCAGGCCTCATCGCCGCAAGAGGGCAGCGGCATCCGGAAAGTCGCCTGCTTGATCTGGCCGATAATCTGGATTTACTGGCGCTTCATGAATACCCCCGCGGCCACTACCCGTCACACGCGATTGAAACATTGTGCGATTCCATCGGTTCCCGTTATCAGCTCGACGACATTCTCGCTTTACGTGAGCTGGGTCTGGAAAAAGAATTCTGGGCAGAGCTTGCCTCCGCCACGTTGATCAATACTGCCGCGTCCTTTTCACCGTTTGCGGGAACCGTGCTGACTCATGACGAACTCACCGCCTTGTCTTCCCTGCTGGCAGCGGTCATTGATCAGCATTGTCGTTCAGCCGCACAACATTCCGTAGTGGTAGCGGACATTGCTGGCCGGCTTGCGCAAATGTACGGGTTTTCCAAAAAAGGCGTGCAGCGCATCCGCGTCGCGGGTTTACTGCATGACCTGGGCAAACTGGTCGTTCCCGCCGCGTTGCTCACCAAAACATCGGCGCTGACAGACCTCGAACGCCGTCAGATCCACATTCACCCGCAGTTCACCTGGAAAATTCTTTCGCGCATTGCCGGTATGCATGACATTGCCCGCATGGCCAGTTTTCATCATGAACGACCGGACGGAAAGGGCTACCCCTTCCACCTGCGCGGTGTTCAGCTCGATCTCGGGCCACGCATTATTTCAGTCGCCGATTGCTATGCCGCACTGCGCGAAGCCCGCTCATACAAAACAGCCTGCTCACCGGAAAAATGCTTCAGCATCATGCAGCAAACCGCAGAACGCGGCGGGCTGGATGCTGAAGTGGTCGGTGCGTTGCATGCCGATGTTTTGGCTGCCGGAGAGACAATGCTCAGCGCATCTCCACTTCTGCTGTAATGCTGACATTGAATTCCCCCGCCTGCGCCTTTTCGCGGGCGTTGCGGGTCAGTTCGGCTACGTAACTTGTTTCATGAAACAGGGTATGCGGATCGCTGGCGGCGGCGCTGAAATCGACATACCTTCCCGCCTCATTTTTCACACTCAGGGCGATGCCCGGCAAACCGGTTTCAATGTGCTGTGCGTCATGGCGTGCGCCGCTGAAACTGAAATGGATGGCGATGTTGTCATAATCTGCTGCATTTTTGCAGACGACCGGCAGATGGAAACTCACCGCCGACAGCAGGGTGCGATTACTGAGTATGGTATCCGGGAATCTGACCCGCAGATTGTCGCGGGTGACGCTGCACTGGCTGACATTAACGCGCAGCGCACTCAGCCCGACTGTCATCCGCGGGGTTCCCTGATAACTGAGCGTCAGCAGCGCCGGTAAGGTGTAATCACCCGCCGTGACGTCGCCTGTTTTGTACAGCCTGACGGCGAAATTACGCATCCGCTGACTCAATATGTCGCCTGAAAAAGACTTGCCATTCAGCAGGCACTCTCCGCCATCTTCCGTGCAAAAACTAAAACCAATGCCCGGAATGCCGCTCTGATAAATCCCCCGATTTTCATCCCATGAGGCCTGCGTGATCGCAACCTGAAGGTTTTCCCCGGAAAGATTTGTACCGCTGAATGTGCTGGCGGGCAGTGTTGCCAGCAGGCTGCCGTTTGTCTGCATTTGTTTCACCGCCAGGGTGCCGCCTTTGAATAACATCAGGCCGCCGGATCCGGCATAGACGGGCGAAATCCCCGACAGCGCAGCACAAAGAGAGAGCAGCAGCAGGGCAGTACGATGAGTTACAGGCATGATAATTTCCATAATGTTGATGTGTCAGAGGGCGCGGAGGAAGCGGAGGGTTGCGCAATGTGGCACAGCACATGGCCGTTACGGCTCACCGTCAGCGGCCAGCGGCGGTGAGTGAAATCGGCCAGCAGCACGCCGGCGGCGCCGCCGGTGCCCATGGGGGACTGACTGGCATCCTGAACGCTAACGCCAAAAGGCAGCGGATGACGGTGGCTGTCGGATATTCTGGCGAAGCGCCGGTCATGACGGCGTGCATTAAAGTCCGCTTCGACGATGGCGCCCTGCGTGGGTACGACTCTTTCCACAGCAGAGGGCACATCAATCTGTTTATTCAACGAACTGGGATCGAGCCCGACATCGTTCACCCGGTATGGCACCGCGTAAGGCACGACGGCATTGCCCCAGCGATCGGTATACACATTCTGATTGTTCTCAATTTTTAAATCGCGTGTTTGCGGCGTATGCACCAGCACCACGGTATCGCCCAGCGGCTGGCTGAGCGTGATGCCGTGATGATGAACCAGTACGCCGCCCTGAAGCCCGATCAGGGTTTGCTGATACCCTTTGCCCTGAGACAACCCGGCGCTCACCAGCCCGGATGAACCACTGTACGTACCCGATAAATTGGAGGAAACGTCCGCGCCCTGGGTGGAGATACTGGCGTCGTAACTCAACTGATTATCGTCAAGAAACGAGCCGTTCAGTGACGCGGTTTGCTGGCTGCTGCCGTGCGAGCCGGTCAGGGAGTTAAAGCCAGCGCGATGGTTTTGCGATTCGCCGAGCGGGGTCTGGACATTAAACGTCAGGCTGTTATCGATGCTGCCGTGAAGGTCGCGCTGATGCGTGTAGTAAATCTGAAACTGAGATTGCCAGCGGCTCATGGTGAGACAGATGCGCGAGCTGTGCTGCTTTTCACCGTTCCATGTACGGTCTTGCGTATAACGCAGCAGCAGGGTCAGTGACTCAATACTCTGGTCGAGCTGCACGTTGTATTGATCGTGATACGCCAGGCTGCCCCCGCTGTGCTGCGCAGTGCCGATTGCGTCGCTGACTTCCTGATAATCTGCGCTGTACTTATGTTTCCAGCTCAGGCTCAGGGTGCTTTGCGTCTGATTAAGCGTGCGCACGAACAGCGTTTCCAGTTGCTTTCCCTGTCGCGCTGCATCATTCGCCGTGGTAGCACTTGTTTCGCTGCGCTTAAGCAATACCGACATCCCGCCGAGCAGCGGCAGATTGGCGCCTAATCCGCCGCCGCTGTTCTGATAGCGGAACGCGTCACGGCTGGCCATTTGCTGCCCGGCCAGCAAAGTGAAGGTGTTATTCAGGCCATAAAATGCGCTGGCCTGATACAGCGAGGGCGTCAGCGCACCCGCGCCGCTGCTGCGATAGCGTCCGGCGGAGAGCTCGTAACTGAACACTCCCGGCGGCAGAAGGGCGGCGATAGCATTAAAAGCCTGCGTAAAATGCTGAACGCTGCCGTCGGTTTCATTCACGCTGATTTCCAGATCGCCGGAGCTGCTGGCGCTGTGCACATCACGGATAGCAAACGCGCCGGGCGTGACGCGACGCTGATCGATAACAAAGCCGTTCTGGCGGATCACTACCGTGGCATTAGTGCGGGCAGTGCCGCTGATCGCAGGCATGAAAAAACGCTGGTTATCGGGACGCATTTCTTCGCTGGAATACAGGGTTATACCGCGCAGGGAAACCGATGAAAAAATCTTGCCGTTGGTAAAAAAATCCCCGCCGCGAAAGGTGCTTTTCAGCGCGGCGATATCGCGGGTGAGATAACTGGAACTGCTCTGATAATGGCCGCTCTGACCACGCTGATAGCGGAAATAACCGTCGTTGCGCAGGCGCCAGTTGCCCAGATTGAGGCCATTATTAAAGGTTGAACTGACGCTGTGGGTATTCTGACTCTGACCGCCCGTGTCGCGTTGCAGATTGAGGTTGTAATTGATCCGGGCGGCATTGAGCCCGGCGTTCCACTCCTGCTGCGGGGCGATATCGCCGGAAGGTGGCGTCAGCCTGGCCTGGGGCACCGTCAGGGAAAGTTTTTCACTGCCTGCGTCGTAAGTGACACTGGCGTTATCAACAAATGCGGCCAGCGGATGCAGCCCCGCAGGGGCATGGTCGGTGGCAATTCCGCGTGCTTTTAGCTGCACGGCGGTAAATACCGGCTGGACAGAACCCTGCGTTAAACGAAAAGGTTGCGTAATCTGTCCAAATTCTTCGCTATTGATCAGCAAGGCAACCGGATAATCACCGGCCAGCATCTGGCTGCCTTTGAGCAGTACTGACGTGTCAACGCCGCGTAAGTTGTCCATTTTCTCCATCAGTGACAGATCAAAGTCGTCACCGTAAGCCCGCGAACAATGGGCTGCGGATATCGGAAAAAGGATGAGACAACACGGGACGATTTTCATAACGATGGCGGGATCCGGGCCTTGCGGCCCGGTAGCGTCTGACGGTGAAGTAGTGAGGTGCGCCAGACGCTATTTCCGTTAATAGATTTTATATCCTTGAAGACTATTTATAAGTGAACGCAAACGTCGCGCTGGAGGTGACATTTCCGGCCGTGACCGTGGCGTCCTGTTTCGCGTATTCCACGATAAAATTGATGTTGTCATCGCCCTGATTGAGGCGGTCAATGTAATCACTGGCCGGAACCACGCTGTTCACCTGCAATGGCGTGTTCTGATCCTGTTCACTGAACAACTCGAAACCGACACCGTGCGCACTTTCCGCATCATTGCTGCTGTTGGAAAGCACCTCAGGCGTCGCGCTGGCGCTGTTACCTTCGATGGTCAGTTGAATGTCGTTCTCGGTGGCTTTAGTGGCGCAACTGACATTAATCTGGAAGCGCTTTTGCTGATCGGCTGTTGCCTGACCGGTGGTGAGTGCCTCAACCTTTTGCAAATTGATTTCCGGTAACACCACAGAGTGAGACGTGTTGTCGTTAATAGTGCAGGTCGGGGCTTTGACCTGACCATTGAACTGGATTTCAACCGAGTTAGCGGCTGTATCATCCGCCATTGCCGTGTTGATAAAAGGTAATAACGAGAATGCCAGAGCACATGCCATTTTATTTCGGGTAAACATTTTTTCCTTGCCTTTGTTATTTACTGAGAACATAAATATCCACTTCCCGATGGGAAGTATTCACTCTGATAATAGTTATTACTTACGAGAGTAACGCCTGTTATAAAGAGACGTGTTGAATTTCTGACAGCCCGCCAAAGTCATTGATAATGTCGTAATAAACGGTATGAACTGTTTTCCCGGCAGGCACAGAAATAGTCAATGAGGAGAAAGGAGCTACCATATTTGCGGGCAATTCATTGGCCGGATTATTCATCGCACCATCCCAGACTTTATCGAAAGTAATATGGTAAGGCGTCGGGTTAGAGACAATCAGTTTTCCGGGTAACGTCTGCCAGGTCATTTTGGTAAAGCTTTCATGCAGTTCGGGATCAATGCTTTTCGGGCGGTATAAAATCTTGATGCGGCTTTTGAAAGCCACCACCAGTTGCGGACCATCAGCCTTCTGTCGCTGGGGAATTTCCTTGATATTCAGCCACATCAGTGTTTCACGATCCGCCGGAAGTTTCTCGCTGTCTATCTTCTCAATGCGCACCGAGCTGGTACTGTTGGCGTTAATCCTTGATAAGGGCGGATAGACCGTAAAATGTTGTTCCTCACGTCCGTGCTCATCTTCAATCCACGCCTGTGCCAGAAAATTGAGGGAAGTGGGATTATCGACTTTCACCGATTCCTGCGGATCGGCTTCCGGGTATATCACACGGGTTTCATCCAAAACCAAAGATGCCAGGCAATAAAAAGGCATCAAATAAATCAGGGCAGCGGCTGAAAGTCTGACGGCCATTTTAACGTTCATTATATTTCCGAAATTATAAAATTTACTTAAGGTGTTTTACACACTGTTGTGATGATTATAGGTTTGAATGTTCAACGAAATATAAACGGAGGGAGGTGATATTCAGCGGTGTTACAGAGATGAAAATAAACGGAATGCAATGTAAAGCGCAGGGGGGGTAATCAGGAATTGGGATGTAAATAAAAATATCGGGGCGGCTGGCGATCGAACCGATCGCCAGCCTGGACTTTTTCTTCCATCCGGCGACGTTATTTCGCCAGCAATTCCTTACGCACGATTTCTGCACCGGCGCTTAACGCATCCAGCTTGCCACGCGCAACGCCGCGCGGTAACGGGATCATGCCGCAGTTGGTGCACGGATAAAGTTTGTCGGCATCGACAAATTGCAGCGCTTTACGCAGCGTCGCGGCAACTTCTTCCGGGGTTTCGATAGTATTGGTGGCCACGTCAATGGCACCAACCATCACTTTTTTACCGCGGATCAGCTCCATCAGCTCCATCGGAACATGCGAGTGATGGCATTCCAGCGAGATAATATCGATATTAGATTTTTGCAGTTTCGGGAAGATCTCTTCGTACTGTCTCCACTCTGTGCCCAGCGTTTTTTTCCAGTCGGTGTTGGCTTTGATGCCGTAGCCGTAGCAGATATGGACAGCCGTTTCGCACTTCAGTCCTTCGATGGCTCGTTCCAGCGTGGCGATACCCCAGTCATTGACTTCATCGAAGAACACGTTAAAGGCTGGTTCATCGAACTGGATGATATCGACGCCCGCAGCCTCTAATTCTTTGGCTTCTTCATTGAGAATTTTAGCGAATTCCCAGGCGAGTTTTTCGCGGCTTTTATAGTGATTGTCATAGAGCGTGTCGATCATGGTCATCGGTCCCGGCAGGGCCCATTTGATCGGCTGCGTGGTCTGCTTGCGCAAGAACTTCGCATCTTCAACAAACACAGACTTCTTACGACTCACCGGCCCCACGACGGTCGGCACACTCGCTTCATAGCGGTTGCGGATCTTAACGATTTCACGCTTCTCGAAATCCACGCCCTCAAGATGCTCGATAAACGTGGTGACAAAATGCTGACGCGTTTGCTCGCCATCGCTGACGATATCAATACCGGCCTGTTGTTGATCTTCCAGACATAAACGCAGCGCATCGAGTTTGCCGTCAACTAATTCCTGACCTTCCAGTTTCCATGGCGACCAGAGTGTTTCTGGCTGCGCAATCCAGGAGGGCTTCGGTAAACTGCCCGCAGTCGATGTCGGTAATAATTTTTTCATCACAGGTGACCTTATATTTTTTTGGTAAATCAGAGAACGGGTTCAGCAGACCATTGTTTAAGAACAGTTTGGTAAGGTTTAATAAATTGCTCTTCAGTAAACTTCCCCTGTTCAACAGCCAGCTGGCTACGTTCTTCCCGGTCATAAACAATCCGGGTTAATGAATAATCCTGGAAATTCAAACTCGGCTGATACTGTTTACCCGCCGGGGAATTCGCGTTGTAGATCTCAGGGC
Organism: Rahnella sp. ATs2; assembly: GCF_051851855.1. Classification (NCBI taxonomy): domain Bacteria; kingdom Pseudomonadati; phylum Pseudomonadota; class Gammaproteobacteria; order Enterobacterales; family Yersiniaceae; genus Rahnella; species Rahnella sp. ATs2. Next base: position 102,356 of record NZ_JBLYPL010000016.1, read on the forward strand.
GATAAATCTTCTGGAAAGTCTCCATCGTGCTGATGGTGCTGATCAGCTCAAGATTGGTGTAATCACTTAGCAAATCGCCACTGAAGTAGAACGCCAGCGGCGCAACGCTGTTTTCAGGCATGAAGTAGCGGGCGCGCAGTCCCATTTTGGCGAAATATTCATCCGTCAGGGAAGGCTCATCCTGCTGATATTCGATGCCTAATACAGGATGTTGATTGCCGGTACGGTAATAGGTGTTTTTACTTGAAACGCTCAGGCAGATAACCGGTGTCTTATTAAAATACTGTTTGTAGGTATCTGAAGTAATGAAGCGCTTAAAGATATCACCGTGTAATACGCCAAAATTCTCCGGCAGGCTGAATCCGGCTTTGTCCTTATTATGCTCAGGCAGTACAACACTGAAATCATAATCACGGACATAAGAAGAAAAGTTATTTCCCAGAATGCCTGCATAACGTTCGTTGGTTTTTTTATCGACGATATTGGTTTTTAATATTTCAATCACCGGGAAGGCGTCGGATTTTCCTTCACTGCTGATATTCAACTGAGCGGTGATGATGTCCAGTTCAACGGCGTAGCGGTCACTGGTTGGGTTGTCCCAGTGCGCCAGAGAATTAAAGCGATTATTGATCATCACTAAAGTGTTGCGCAGGTTTTCCTGACGTTTTTCGCCCCTCGCCAGATTGGCAAAGTTAGTCGTAATACGCGTATTTTCCGAGGGGTTATAATCTTCGTCGAAACGAATGCTCTTAATAGTGAATGTAATTTCTTTTTTCATTTTTATCAGGTGTCCCGGCTGCTGAAAAACCTACATTATTTCAGTAGTCTTCATATTTTAAGGGTGAATCGCGATGACTCTTTTATGCCTGAGTCATTGAGTGAAAAAAAGTGATTTAAATTCACTGAACATGAGCAAAGTTCATGATCCTGCCTGCGCGTCACCGACATACTTCGGCGCTGACCGAAGCATCCCCTTTTTGCCGGTAATAAGCTGAGTGAAATTCATGAGGGAGCAGAAAGATGATCGCAGTACTTTTTGAGGCAGACACAGTACCCGAAGCGCGTGAGCGCTACCTTGAGCTGGCGGCAGAGCTGAAGCCGTTGTTGTCGGACACGCCGGGATTTATCTCAATTGAACGCTTCCAGAGCCTGAGCACGTCCGGGAAAATTCTTTCTTTGTCGTGGTGGGAAGATGAAGAGTCGGTCGCCGGATGGAAACAAAATCTGATGCATCTGGCCGCCCAGAAAGAGGGCAAACAGTCGATTTTTTCATACTACAGAATTCGCGTTGCCCGTGTCTTTCGTGACTATTCTTCCGACAAATCTTCCCATCAGCCGTCTGGTAAAGGAGCGCATCAGCATGTATGACATTCACGTTATTCTCGATAATACTTCAGGTTCGCTGGCTTCATTCGGACGCGTTCTCGGTCTCAACGGCGTGGGTCTGGAAGGCGGCGGAGTATTTACCACGCCGGAAGCCACGCACGCGCATTTCCTGATAGAAGATGGCGAGAAAGCCCGTCAGGTGCTGACTGACGCAGGTTTTAACGTGAGAAACCTGTCACGTCCGCTGATCAGGAAATTACCCCAGAAACAGCCGGGCGAACTGGGCGAAATCGCCCAGACTCTGGCCCAGGCTGGCATTAACATTCTGGTACAGTATAGCGATCACGACAACCGGCTTATCTTGCTGACGGATGACGATATCCGGGCGGCAGAAGTCACCCAACAATGGGCAATACACTCTGCATGAATTTTCTTCATACCGAATACGACAGTGAGCCGGATGATTCTCTTGAAAAGTCCATGTCGCTGGTCGCTTCTGCAATATCTGACCCTTCCAGGGTCAGTATTTTGTGCGCGCTGATGGACGGGCGTGCATGGACTGCGACCGAACTCAGTGCGGTAGCGGGGATCGCTGCCTCCACGACCAGCGGGCATCTTACCCGGCTGCTCAGTAACGGGCTGGTGATTTGCCTGACGCAGGGACGCCACCGGTATTACAGTCTGGCGGGACATCATATCGCCGGACTGCTGGAAAACCTGATGGGCGTTTCTATGCGCAGTCAACGCTCTTTTACGCCGAGCACGCCGGTCGTTTTGCGTTATGCACGCACCTGTTATGACCATCTGGCAGGAGAACTGGCGGTAAAAATCTATGATTTTATGCTGCGTGAGCGATGGCTTGAGCCTGACGGCAATGCGCTGACATCCGAGGGAAAAGCGCATTTTCAACGGATTGGCGCAGTGCTTGATCCGCGTCCGCGTCGTAAGGCTTGCTGTCCTTGTCTGGACTGGAGTGAAAGACGTTTTCATCTGGGCGGGGATGCAGGGCAGGCATTGATGACGCTGTTACTGCAAAAAGAGTGGATAACACGCACGCCGGGCTATCGCGAAGTGACTGTGACAGGCGGCAGAGTGGCTCTGAGCCGCCTGTTTGGTGTGAATCTGACCTGATCCCGCCGGTTATGATTCCGTTTTATTTGCCCGGCAGGACGGAAGATTCAGCGGGTCTCCATACAAGATGGTGGTGAAAGTAACGGGGCGTACCGCCACCAGATCAGCAGCGCCGTCAGTGCGATCACGCTCAAAACGCTAAACGCCGTAGCAAAAGAGTAATGACCCGCAATCATACCGGTCAGGGCCGGGCTCATGGCCGCACCGACGCCTTGCATCAGCATCACCACGCTTTGTCCCGCATTCACGTGACCATTTCCGCGCAGCAGCACCACGATAAAGCTGGGCACTACCACTCCCAGTACGCCAGCGGCGACGCCATCAAGTATTTGCACCGGCACCATCATTAAGGGCGCGGCAGAACTCGCCGCCAGCGCAGCCCTGACGGGCATGACCAATAAAGCCAACATAATAAGCCGCCAGTAGCCGACTCTGTCGATGCGCCCTGCGGTCCAGATTGCCACCGGGATCATCACCAGCTGAGAAATAATCACAGTTGCGGCGGCATAAAGTCCGGGATTGACAGCGCCGGGTGCCGCAGCCACTCTCATGCTGAGCATTGGCAACAGTGCCGCATTCGCCAGATGAAACAGCAGCAGTGTCAGACCCGTTATCAGAAGCGGTTTATTTTTAACCAGCACCGAGAAGTCGGGAACTTGCGCAGATGCGCTGGACTCCAGACCACGCGCCGCATTATCATCTATATCGCTGCTGCGAATGCCCGTCAGCGCGATGAGCGTTAACAGCATGGTGCAGGTCATCAGGATGAAAATACCACCGATGCCCCAGTACCAGGCGATCCCTCCGGCAATCAGCGCGGTGATAAAATTCCCGCCATGGTTAAACGCCTCATTTTTGCCCATCTGCGCGCTAAAGCCTTTTTGCCCGGTCAGGCCCAGCGTGATGCCGGTTATCAGCGGACCGACAAAAGCAGCACATATTCCGCTCACGATCTGCGAAAACGCCACCACGGCATTTGCCTGACTGAGCCACAGCAGGAGTGTCGTGCCGGTGATCAGCACGCACAGCAGTGCCAGAATCAGACGCTTGTTTTTCGATGCGTCAGTAATGAACCCCGCAGGCAGCGTCGCCAGCAAACCTGCCACACCGCCGGCAGTCATCAGCAATCCGATATCATCGGGCTGCCAGTGACGTTGCGTCAGAAATATTCCCAAAAAAGGCCCCAGCCCGTCACGGACATCCGCAATAAAAAAACTGGTTAAACACAGTGCCTGCAATGAACGAATCGACATATTTTACCCTTCAGCGTTATTAACCAGTTTCATACGCGATGAAGTATAAGCAGGATTTTCCACTCCGGGATGACAGAAATGTTAAAGCTCAGTGCGTGGATTTCAGCGTTGCAGTCCCTCCTTAACGCCGAAAGGCATTAAGGAGGGAATTTGGTGAGGTATGGCATTCAGAGTGTTTGTATTACCACTCTCCTCAGACTGTCACTTTCGCTCGTTGTTTCACGGCATAAATCAGTACCACGCCGAAACACACCATCGGCAGGGCGTACGAAACGGCGGTGTTGTAATGGTCAGCAATCGCGCCCATCAGATACGGCATCACCGCGCCGCCGACAATCGCCATGATCATCACCGAACTGGCGCGTTTGGTTTGTTTGCCCATGTTTTTGACACCCATGGCGAAAATGGTCGGGAACATGATCGACATAAAGAAGAAAATCGCCACCAGCGCAATCACCGAGACGTTATCAATCCCCGCCACCACCACGCCGCACAGCACAATATTGATGATGGCGTAGATCACCAGCAATGTGGCAGGGCGGACGAAGCCCATCAGCCAGGTGCTGAAGAAACGCCCGACCATGAAGCTGATCATGCCGACCGAAAGCAGGTACGACGCATTCTGGTTCGACAGCGTGTGCCAGTGTTCGGTGGTGTAGTTGATGAAGAACGCGCCGACGCCAACCTGCGCCGCCACATAGAAAAATTGTGCGATTACGCCGCCGGTAAAATGACCGTGCTGCCACAATCCTTTCGCGATGCCGTGATCTTCCGACGTACTTTGCTCGCGGATGTCCGGCAATTTGGTGCGCCCGAACAGGAAAGCGATCAGCAGCACTAACACCGCGATAGCGACGTAAGTGGTTTTGACCGAGGACAGGCCATCCGCCGTGGTGCCTTGCGTGGCGGAGAAGAACAGGGAACCGCCGATAATCGGGCCGATAAACTGACCTAACCCGTTAAACGACTGAGAAAGATTCAGGCGGCGCTCTGCTCCGGCAGGGTCGCCCAGTACGGTAGCAAACGGGTTAGCGGCGGTTTCCAGACAACCCAGACCCAGGGCAATTACGAACAGCGCAAACAGGAACATGCCAAAACTGCCTGCAGAGGCGGCGGGGACAAACAACAGCGCGCCCAGTGCATACAGGCATAACCCGACGAGGATCCCGGCTTTATAGCCGAACCTGTCCATGAAGAAACCGGCGGGCAGGGCGATGATGAAATACGCCCCGAAATACGCGGCCTGTAACAGGCCGGACTGGGCTTTATTGACGTGCAACACTTCCTGGAAATGTTTATTCAGGACATCCAGCAGCCCGTAGGATAAACCCCACAGGAAAAACAGCGTGGTGACCAGAATGAACGCCAGTCTGAAACCGGACGTCGTTTTGCGCTGCGCATAAGCAGGCGCGGCAGTTTTATCGGCGAGCATAGTGTATTCCTCAGTATCTGGTAACGCATGTAGGGGTTCAGCTCAGGTGGCTGATTTTTTATGTCAGATATCGTGAAAAACGTGATTAACTCCCTCATAGCAGGGAGTTTTACTTTTGCTCATTCCCATTCTCAGGGGTGAGGCAGGTTTCGCTTTGCTCCCCCCACATTCACAGGGTTGAGCGGATTTCGCTTTGCACCTCCCCCTGCGAAGGGGGGGGCTGGGAGGGGGTTTAGCAGGCAACGCCAGATCCGGAGTTGCCATTAATACCCCACCCCAACCCTCCCCTTCGCAGGGGAGGGAGCCGGTCGAGTTTTACTCAGGTCCTTCCGCAGGGGAGGGAGCCGACCGGGTTTTACTCAACGCCTTCCGTATGCGAGGGAGCCTGACCGGCCAGAGAAAAAATCCTCTCCATTTCCACCCACTTTGCACCTGCGGGCGTCCACGGCGTGGGGCGCTGATATTTCCACATCAGGGCTTCCCATTCGCAGACTTTGGGATCCTCCAGACTGCGGCGTTCGAACAGCCCGCTGTCAAAATCTTCCGTGGTTTCCATCACCATCATCAGCCGGTTGCCAAGCTGGTAAATTTCCATGTCTGCGATGCCATAACGGCGCAGATGTGCGGTAATTTCCGGCCAGATTTCGCGGTGATAACGCTGATATTCTTCGATAAGTGCCGGATCATCCGCCAGATCCAGCGCCTGACAATAGCGGCGCGTCATGTCAGCGCCCGGTCGAGATGCATATAGCCGCCGTCCACGGTCAGCCACTGGCCGGTGGTGTGCGAGGCGCGGGAAGAAAGCAAAAACACCACGGTATTGGCGATTTCCTGCGGCGTGGTCATGCGCTGTCCCAGCGGAATATGCGAGGTAATTTGTTGCAGCTTTTCTTCAGGATGATCGAAGCTTTTGATCCAGCTTTCGTACAGCGGCGTCATCACTTCTGCCGGGATCACCGCATTCACGCGGATACCGTCGCCGAGCAGCGCCGCCGCCCATTCGCGGGTCAGCGCAAGAATGCCGCCTTTTGCTGAGGCATAACCGCTGGTATTGCCCTGTCCTGTTATTGCGGTTTTCGAACTGATATTGACGATGGCTCCCCGGCTGGCGCGAAGGGCGTCAAGGCTCAGATGCGCCATCAGGTAATAGTGGATGAGATTCTGTTCGAGTGATTTCACAAAGGCTTCGCGACCGGCATCCAGTCCCACGCTGTCGTTGGCACCGGCGTTATTCACCAGCCCGTCGATGCTGTCGTAACGGCTGAGAACGTCGTCCACGGCGGCTTTGCAACTGGCCTCGTCACGCAGTTCAGTCAGCACAAAACTGGCCTGTGGCGAAAGCTGTTGCAGTTTATGCATCAGGTCATTGGCCGGTTCGGTATTGCTGATGATCACCGGGATCGCGCCTTCTTCCGCCAGCGTCAGCGAAATCGCCGCGCCGATACCAGATCCGCCGCCGGTGACCATCACCACTTTATTTTGCAGATGCAGATTCATCAGTTATTTCCTGTAATCGGTAAAGGCTGTAATTGGTAAATCGCGCAGGCGTTGCCGCCATAAATGGCTGCCTGCTCGTCACTGCTTAATGTCGCGGTGGCTTGTTCGCATAAATCCCACGGATTTTCATCCGCATCAGCCAGCAGGCACACCGGCCAGTCGGAGCCAAACATCAGCCGCTCAGCGCCAAAAATCTCCAGCGCGGCCTCAAAATATGGCAACAGATCGCGGGCTGACATACCTGCCGGACGCGGTTCGGTCAGCAGCCCGGAAAGTTTGCAGCTGACGTGTTTTAACCCCGCCAGCGGCGCAACCTGCTGCTTCCAGTGCGCCGCACCCTTGCTCAGATCGGGCTTGCCGAAATGGTCGAGCACCAGAAAATAGTCGTCATGACGTTCGGCAAATTTCACGGCTTCTGTCAGATGGCGGTGCGTCACCAGAATTTCGTAGACAGTTTTCTGCTGCTGCAACTCACGGAGTCCGGCATTGATCGCCGGATTTTCCAGCCACTGCGCAGGCGAAGACTCGTCCTGAACCTGATGGCGGACAGCGCGTAACAGCGGATGCGAAATTGCCTCCAGTTCCTGTTTCAGTGCGGGTGATGACAAATCCACCCAGCCTGTTACGGCGCGCACGAAGTCGGTTTTCTCTGCAAGCTCCAGCAGCCAGCGCGTTTCCTGCACTGAGGAACAGGCCTGAACCAGAATCGAGCCCTGAACATCGTGACGTTGTAACGTATCTCGTAACGTTTCCGGCAATAAGTCCTGCTTCAGCACCGCCATGTCATCGCTTATCCAGCGGTAATCCTGCGGTGTGTAGCGCCAGAAATGCTGGTGGCTGTCGATGCGCATCGGCGTTCTCCTCGAGCTTTCTTTAGCATGGGTTTCAGGCGTGATGGCGATATTTTTCAATCGACGCCTGATGCATTTCGATGGAGAATCCCGGCGCTTCCGGCGGCATATACGCCGCGCCACGGATGTCGCACGGATGCACAAAATGCTCGTGAAGATGGTCAACGTATTCGATAACGCGACCTTCGTGCGTTCCCGCGATACACAGATAATCAATCATCGAAAGATGCTGAACGTACTCACATAACCCGACGCCGCCTGCGTGCGGACACACCGGCAGATTGTATTTGGCGGCCATCAGCATGACGGCCAGCACTTCATTCACGCCGCCCATGCGGCAGGCATCAATCTGCACCACGTCAATGGCTTCGCGCATGATGAACTGTTTAAACATGATGCGGTTCTGGCACATTTCGCCGGTGGCAACTTTGACCGGCGCTACAGCCTGACGGATTTTGCGGTGGCCTTCGATATCGTCCGGGCTGGTGGGTTCTTCGATAAACCACGGACTGGCGAAGGCGAGGGCGTTCACCCACGGGATGGCGTCGTTGGTTTCCCAGACCTGATTGGCGTCAATCATCAGTTTGCGATCCGGGCCGATAACTTCACGCGCAATGCGCACACGGCGGATGTCATCTTCCAGGTCGCGCCCGACTTTCAGTTTCAGATAATCGAAACCGGCATCGACGGCTTCCTGACACAAGCGGCGCAATTTATCGTCGGGATAACCCAGCCAGCCCGCAGACGTCGTGTAACACGGATAACCTTCCGCCATCAGTTTCTCTGTGCGTTGCTCCTTGTTGTCAGCGCGGCGCTGTAATAATGTCAGCGCTTCCAGCGGCGTGATGCAGTCGGTGATGTAGCGGAAATCGATGCAACGCACCAGCTCTTCCGGCGACATATCCGCCACCAGTTTCCACAAGGGTTTACCGGCGGCTTTGCTCCATAAATCCCACACGCCATTGACTACTGCACCGGTCGCTAGGTGGATTGCGCCTTTGTCAGGACCAATCCAGCGCAGCTGGCTGTCACTGGTAAAATCGCGCCAAAACTGACCCATATCGGCGGTGATGGCCGTCAGATCCCGTCCGACGATCAGATGTTCCAGCGCTTTAATGGCCGCACAACAGATTTCATTGCCGCGGCCAATAGTGAACGTCAGGCCGTGGCCTTTGAGCGCAGGATTGTCAGTTTCGAGGATCACGTATGCGGCGGAATAATCCGGATCCGGGTTCATTGCATCCGATCCGTCCAGCGCCAGCGAGGTCGGGAAACGCACATCTTCAACACGTAAAGCGGTAATGGTTGTCATCGCAAAAAATCCTTCAGCTGCAAGAGGTTATGCCTGCACCGTCTTCTGACGTTGCTCACCCAAACCTTCAATCCCAAGACGCATCACCTGACCGGCTTTCAGATATACCGGCGGTTTCTGCCCCAGCCCGACGCCCGGTGGGGTTCCGGTGGAAATAATGTCGCCCGGTTGCAGGCTCATAAAACGGCTGAGATAACTGATAATTTCGGGGATCTGGAAAATCATGGTGCGCGTGTTGCCGTTCTGCCAGCGTTTGCCGTCCACTTCCAGCCACAGATTCAGCTGGTGCGGATCAGGGATTTCGTCGGCCGTAACCAGCCACGGGCCGGTCGGACCAAAGGTGTCGCAGCCTTTGCCTTTGTCCCAGGTGCCGCCGCGTTCAATCTGGAATTCGCGCTCGGACACATCGTTGATCACGCAGTAACCGGCAACGTGCGACAGCGCATCTGCCTCGCTGATATAGCGCCCGCCGGTGCCGATCACCACACCAAGCTCGACTTCCCAGTCGGTTTTAACCGAGTCACGCGGAATCTCCACATCGTCGTTTGGCCCGACAATCGCGCTGGTCCATTTACTGAAAACGACCGGTTCTTTCGGGATCTCCGCGCCGGTTTCAGCGGCATGATCGGCGTAATTCAGGCCGATGCAGATAAATTTCCCCACCTTGCCAACACAGGCGCCGAGACGCGGTTCGCCGCTGACCAGCGGCAGACTTTGCGGATCAAGCTGGCGCAGTTTATCCAGCGTTTCCGGCTGTAAAAATTCGCCGCTGATGTCAGCGACATGGGCGCTGAGGTCGCGCAATTTGCCGTTGCTGTCGAGCAGACCTGGGCGTTCAGAACCTGCATTGCCGTAACGTAATAATTTCATGAGTCAGTGTCCTTCTGTGAAAGTCAGATCTGTGAAAATCAGTTGCTCCAGCCGCCGTCAATAATCTGAACCGTGCCGGTGGTATATGAACTGGCATCTGAGGCCAGATAAAGCGCAAGCTGGGCGATTTCTTCTGTTTTACCGATGCGCCCGATTGGCTGACGCGAAACAAACGCCGCATACACTTCTTCTTCGCTGCGGCCTTCAGCCTGTGCCTGAGCAGCAATGCGCTGGCGCAGGGAAGGTGATTCCACCGTGCCCGGGCAAATAGCGTTACAGCGGATCCCGCGGGTGACGTAATCCGCCGCAACTGAGCGGGTCAGGCCAATCACCGCCGCTTTCGAGGCACTGTAAGCAAAGCGGTTCGGCACGCCTTTGATGCTGGAAGCGACCGACGACATGTTGATCACCGAGCCGCTGTTGCGTTCGAGCATGGCGGGCAGAAACGCGCGGATCATGTGGAACATCGCCGTCACGTTGAGATCTAACGCAAACTGCCATTCGCGTTGTGTGCAGGTCAGAATATCGCCGCTGTGTACCACACCCGCGCAGTTGAACAGCACGTCGAGCGCACCGGTTTCTTCCGCCAGTGCGGCAATCGCCTGCGGGTCGGTTACGTCGAGCAGACGCGGAGTGATGCCCGGAATATCACGCAGGGCGCTGATGTTGATATCTGTGGCAATCACCTCTGCGCCTTCACGGGCAAACAGCGTCGCGGTGTTAAATCCGATGCCTTGTCCGGCGGCGGTGATCAGAACTTTTTTCCCTGCCAGGCTCATAGCCGTTCCCCGTAAAAAGTGTCATTAAAGGCCTAATGGTCAGGCCATTGGAGGTGAAAAAAACACGTGATAAGCACTGCTTTTTGCTAAGATGTTCGGCAGGCTTGTACTTAAAACGCTATTTCGTTTAACCAACTTTTTACATGCATAAAACAATTCAGCAAGATTTTTGTCCGGGAAATGCTAGCTGAATCACTTAATGAGAATTGACCTCAGGTGTCCAATGCCGATAAAAAAATTAGAAAATCCCAGAATTTACAGGCAGATAGCTGACCAGCTAAAAACGTTAATCGATAACAAAGAATTTCCGCCCGGCAGCCGTCTTCCTGCCGAGCGTGAGCTGGCCAGTCAGTTGCAGGTCAGCCGGGCGTCTGTCCGTGAGGCGTTAATCGCGCTGGAAGTTATCGGACTGGTGGACGTGCGTGTGGGAAACGGTGTCATTGTGCGCCATCCTCCGGCGGTACCGGTCGCGCCTTCGCAGGAACCGGTGATGTCGCAGGCAGGGCGTAATCAGTGGGCGGATGTGGATGATGAGCTGAATATCGAGCTGGATTTTACCGCTGAACTGCCGCCGTTTTCGCTGCTGCAAACCCGGCGTCTGATAGAACCGGAAACCGCGGCACTGGCGGCAAGAAACGCAACCGACGAAGAACTTGCAGCGATCAGGCTGGCTTATGAGGAGAACTGTCGCGATAACCGCAATGGTTCAGCGACTCATCCCGGTGACCGTTTGTTTCATATCCGCATCGCGCAGGCCAGCGGAAATCCGGCTTACGCTTTTATCATCGCGCACCTGCTCGGCCACCGTTATGGCACCATGTTTCGCAGCCTGCAATTACATTACACGCCGCAGGATATGCCGCACCGCTCTGAGATTGAACATCTTGAAATCCTGACCGCACTGGAAGCAAGGGACAGTCGTGCAGCAAAGAAAGCGATGAAAGATCATCTGGATGCGGTCATAAAGATTTTTGGCCAGGGGTGAAATAGGCGAGGCATCTGACTCCTTATTGGATTTCAGTGCCTGCCATAAGCGTTTACCAGACTTCTCTCGCCAGCCGTAAGAAGTTTTCCCCCAGCACATTGCGGATCACTTTTTCGCTGTGTCCTGACTGTAACAAATGGCCGGCCACCTCTTCCAGCGCGGAGGGATGCACGTAGCCACCTTCGCCGGAATATTCCTCTGCGGGCCAGTATTCAGGATGTGCCGCCAGAATTTCGCCGGTACTGACATTGCCCACAGGAAAGGCATAATCCAGCGCTATTCCCACGTGGCGGGGACCGGCGAGATGAATCAGATAATCGACATGCCGGGCGAACAGCGCGGCGTCGGGGGCGCTGTCACCCAGAAACTCACCAATCCCGTTCACGCCAATCAGCCCGCCATTGTTCACACATGCCCTGATTTGTTCATCGCTGATGTTCCTGCCGTGCGCATGTACGGCTTTTGGATTGGAATGGGAAAAGATGACCGGCTTACGGGAATATTCAATGGCTTCGATGCTGGTCTGAAGACTGCAATGAGAGACATCAACGAACATGCCAACGCGGTTCATTTCATCAATCACTTCTTTGCCGAATGACGTCAAACCTGCGTTTTCATCATGGCAGCCGCCACCCGCCAGATTATTGCGGTTATAAGCAAACAGCATCTGTCGTACGCCCAGGTGATGATAAAACTCCACCATTTCAACGCGGCCATCCAGCGCGTTCATCCCTTCGATATCAAAGGTGATCGCCAGCTTTCCTGCAGCACGGGCGGTCAGAATATCCTCCGGCTGGTTCACCAGCAAATAGTCATCGGCATGATCGAGGATCCAGTGCCGGAACGCCGCCAGATTGCGTACTGTCTGCTCCCACGGCAGGACATCGAAGCCGACATCCACCGACAGGTAATGCACGCCCGCATCCCGCCAGAGTTGTAGATTATTCAGGTCTGCCGCCGGATCGGGCATGAAGCCGGAGTGCCCATCCCAGACCAGCGAGTCGGAAAAAATTGCGCGGGCGCGTCGGGCTATATCGGTCTGGATCATGTGAGTATTTCCTGCAATGACAAGGGGTGTTCGGGGGACGGAACCTTCAGGGCTGATGCCAGCCAGCCGGGTTCCAGCGTGGGTTCGGCCTGCAACAGACGCGCGGTGTAATCATCGAAAGGCGGCGTCAGCACCGTCTCCCGCAAGCCCTGACGCACCAGTTTGCCGCGATGCATGACGGCCACGGAATGGGCAATGCTGCGCACCGTCGCGATGTCGTGAGTGATAAAAAGCAAGGTCAGGCCGGCAGACTGCTGAAGCTGTCTGAACAAGGCCAGTACGCCCTGCGCGACCAGCGGATCCAGTGCCGAGGTCGGTTCATCACAAATGAGAATTTCCGGTTCCGCTGCCAGCGCCCGCGCAATTGCCACTCGCTGTTTTTGCCCGCCTGAAAGCTGCGAGGGAAAACGATCGGCCAGCTCCGGCGCCAGTTCTACCTGCTCAAGCAACTGACTGAGGCGTGCTTTAAGCGCGGCACCGCGCAAACCGCTGCGGCGCATGATATTCCGCCCGATTAGCTCACGTACCCGGTGGCGCGGGTTCAGTGCGGTATCCGCGTTCTGATAAATGTACTGGATTTGCCAGCGCTGCTGCGCAGTTCGCCGCTGACAATCAAACGACAGTGCCTTGCCTTCCAGCGTCAGCTCGCCGGATTGCGGTTTTTGCAGCCCGGCCAGCGTGCGGGCCAGGGTGGATTTACCGGAGCCCGACTCGCCGACCAGCGCAAAGGTTTGCCCGCGGGGCAGTGCCAGCGAAAGCTGCGAGATAACCGGCTGCCCGTTACCGTACCCGACGGTCAGATCACGCAGTTCAAGCACCGGCGCATGGTGTTCAGCGACCGGCAGCGGTGCCGGGTGTCGGGTATTGAGCAACGCACGGGTGTAAGGATGTGCGGCTGACCTAAGGATATCGGCAGTGCGGCCATATTCGATCTGTTTGCCGTGGCGCAACACCAGCAGGCTGTCGGCAATTTGCGAGACCACGGCAATATCGTGCGAAATATACAGCGCCGCCGTGCGGGTCTGCTTCACCGCGTGGCGGATAGCCGCCAGAACGTCGAGCTGCGTAGTGACATCCAGCGCGGTGGTCGGCTCATCAAAAACAATCAAATCAGGCGAGGAGCACAGTGCCATGGCGGTCATTGCCCGCTGCAACTGACCGCCGGAAACCTGATGAGGATAGCGTCTGGCGAACTGTACCGGATCCGGCAAACCGAGCAGGGCGAACAGCTGCAACATCTTTTCCTGTGCGGCTTCAGGCGTCAGGACACCGTGATAACACGCGGCTTCAATAACCTGTGAACCCAGCGGAAATGCCGGATTAAAACCGGCACTGGCCGATTGCGCGACATAACAAACGCGTTTGCCCTGATGTGTCGCTAAACGGCACGCATCCCGGGGATGATAAGTTTGCCCCTGAAAAGTAATGCTGCCGCTGAGCGGTCGCAGCGCGCCGCGATAATGCCCCATCACCGCGAGCCCGAGGGTGGATTTCCCGGCGCCAGATTCGCCGATTACGCCCAGCACGTCGCCTTTGCGTAATTCGAAAGACACGTGGTCAATCAACACAGTTTGCTGATGTCCAACGCACAGCTGTGCGACCTGTAAGAGTGCCTCTGACATCACTGATCCTCCTGTTGTTGCAGCTTTCTGCTCAGGGCATCGACCAGCAAATTGACGGCAATGACCAGCAACGAAATGGCGATGGCAGGGTAAAAGGCGGCACTGACACCAAACAGAATGCCGTCTTTATTTTCCCGCACGATGGCGCCCCAGTCGGCTGCGGGAGGCTGGATCCCCAGCCCGATGAAAGAGAGTGTCGAGATAAAAAGAATGCTGGCGCTGAACTGCATTCCCCATTCGGCCAGCAGCGGAAAGCGGGCGTTGGGCAGCATTTCGCGGATGACCCGGTACGCGTGAGATTCACCGGCGAGCTTTGCGGCTTCCATGTAATCCGTGGCCAGAATATGCGAGGCAAGGCTGTAACCGAGACGATAAACGCGCGTAGCACCGATGGCGGCCAGCACAACGATCAGCGTGCTGTTAGTTTGTGGTAACACCGCCAGCGCCACCAGCGCGATAATCAGCGACGGCAGTGACATAAACAGATCGTTGAGGCGTGACAATATTCCCTCCACCGCGCCTCCCACGCTGACCGCCAGAAAGCTAAGCAGCGTGCCCGCAAGCGTAGCCATTACCGAAATCACAAAAGCAAACGACAAGGTAAGACGTGCGCCAGACAGCAGACGGGAGAACAAATCCCTGCCGAGATTATCGGTGCCCAGCCAATGGGCGGCACTCATTGGTTGCCAGATTTCACCGCTTATCTGACGGGCATCGTAAGGCGCGATCCACGGCGCGGCCAGCGAGGCGAAGACAAACAGGATCAGCAGAAACGCACCGGTCACGGCGCTTGCTGAGGAGAAAAGTGATTTCATCGCGGGAACCTCAGTCGTGGGTTTGCCGCCATCGCCAGCATATCGACCAGTAAATTAAGCAGAATATACACGGCGGCAAACACCAGCCCGCAGGCCTGCACGACCGGAATGTCGCGTACGGTGACGGCATCCACCATGTATTGCCCGACACCCGGATAGACAAAAATCACTTCGATGATCATCGCACCGACAATCAGTCCGGCCAGATTCATGGCGATCACGGTCAGTACGGGGGAAATGGCATTCGGTGCGGCGTGTCGCCATAAAATACGCAGCGGCGGTAATCCCTTCAGCCGCGCTGTTTCCATCCACGGCGTACTGGTGACCGACATCAGCGCACTGCGTGCCGATCGCAACATGTTTGCCAGCACGGCAATCGCCAGTGTCAGCACCGGCAGCAACAGGGCGGAAAGACGATCCGGCAGGCTCATGCCGTCATAAATCGTAGAGGGAAACGTCGAGACGCCCACGTGTAACACCAGCACCTGAATCAGCAGATAGCCGATTAAAAATTCCGGCAGTGAGAGAATAATCAGGGATACCAGCGTAATCATACGGTCGGGCAGGCGGTGCAGATAGCGCACGGCGAACAGACCGCCCAGTAACGCGACCGGGATCGCCAGTAACGCGGCGGCACCCGCAAGCCACAGTGAATTGAGTAACCGGTGCCCGAGCTGTGCGCTGACCGGTTGCTGACTGGCCCAGGAGAGCCCGAAATCGCCTTTGAAAATCTGTAGCATCCACAGCAGATAACGGGTGACCAGCGGCTTATCCAGCCCGAGACTTTGCCTGATACTGGCAATCGCCTCAGGTGTCGCTGCGCGTCCCAGTGACGCGGCAGCAAAATCACCGGGCAGGGCGTTGACGGCGGCGAAGATCAGCAGCGATACACCCCAGAGTAAAATCACCGCCAGCAGCAGGCGGTGAATGATGGCGCGGGCGAGCGGATGAGGGGGCGCCGTGCTGCGCACCCCGCGCGCAATAAGACTTTTCATCAGTTGTTCAGCCAGACGCGTGAGATGACGTGACCGTTGGATAAATCGTTTCCGACATCTTCGATATAACCCTGAAGTTTGTTGCTGCTGGCGTTGAGGTAATTATTGAACACCGGCAGCAGGGTGCCGCCTTCATCACGCACAATCAGCGCAATGTCGTGATACAGCGTGCGGCGTTTGGCCTCATCCTCTTCTGCCCGTGCAAGTTTGAGCAGGCTGGCAAATTGCGGATTAGCGAAGTTGGTTTCATTGCTGGCTGAGGACGGGCCCAGTTCGAGCGAATAGATCAGATCCTGGGTTAAACGTGTTCCCCATGACGACACGCAGAACGGTTTATTACGCCAGACATTATTCCAGTAGCCGTCATCCGGCTGGCGGCGGATATCAATTTTGATCCCGGCTTTCTGCGCGCTGAGCTGGAACAGCGTGGCGGCATCGACGGCACCGGGGAAAACCCCTTCAGCGACATCCAGCACAATGGGCCCGCTGTAGCCGGATTTTTTAAAGTGGAATGCGGCCTGATCGGCGTCGTACTGGCGTTGCGGGATATCGGCCGGGAACAACGGATACGCACTGTTGACCGGGAAATCATTGCCGAGCGAGCCATAACCGCCCAGCACGCGATCCAGAATTTGCTGGCGATCAATGGCCAGTTTCAGCGCCAGACGCAGGTCGTTATTGTCGAATGGCGGGGTGTTGACCATCATCGGCAACGTGTAATGTCCGCGTCCCGGTGTGTTGTAAATCGTGACCGGGCCGCTTTTCAGCAGTGCCACGATTTTCGGGCTCAGCCCGCTGATGAAATGCACTTTTCCGGTAGACAGTGCCGCAACCCGGCTCGATGCATCATTAATCGCGATCACTTCTGCACTCGCCACATTGCCCCGGCTGCTGTCCCAGTCATGCGGGTTTTTCTCCAGCTGGGTATAGACGCCAGCCTCGAATTTGACGATGCGGTAAGGCCCGGTGCCGATCCCGGCGTTAGGATTTTCATAGCCGCCACCGGGCTGGATTTGCAGGTTCCACAGCGAAAGTACCAGCGGGAAATCGACATTGCTTTCATTAAGAGTAATGGTGATTTTATCGCCATCACTGGTGACGGTACTGATGGATGACAGATAGGCAATTACGCCGGAACGGAATTTCGGATCACGGTGACGGGAAAGGGTTTTGACTACATCTTCTGCCGTCAGCGCCTGGCCGTTATGGAACTGAACGCCTTTACGAAGGGTAAATATCCAGCGCGATGATTTGTCGGCGCTTTCCCAGCTTTCTGCCAGCCCCGGTATCGCTTTGCCGCTGACCGGATCGGTACGCACGAGCGTATCGCCCCAGGCACAACCTACCACCATCATGTATGAACTGATCCAGCTTGCCGGATCCAACACGTCGGTGGTCGCCGCACCATCAATGCCCAGTTTGAGGTGTCCGCCTTTCTTCGGTGTGTTGTCGGCAGCGGCGGCGGGCAGGGTAAAACTGAGCCCGGAAGCGGCGCCGGCTGCCAGAGAAAACTTGAGGAAATCGCGACGATTCCAGGAATTTGGCATTTTTTATTATCCTTATTTTATAGGCTGATACGGTGTGAATACCCTGCTGCACAGGCGAATCTGATGGTCAGAAATTGCCCCAAAGGGGCGTAATCCTAAGAAATAGGGAAGGGGGTGTCTAATACGTAAATAAGATAAGCGTATGATAAAAATAGAAATAACACAGACAGCGTAGCCGCGGGCGCAACGGCATGCTAGTGTGCATTTTTGCCTGAATTTACCTGCTTATAATGAAAAAAAACCATGATCTGGCTGTTATGCACTGGGGAACGTACCGCGTTGCCACGGCTGACGGTGTTTTAAAATCTGTCGAACCCGTGGAATGGGATCGTAATCCGTCTGAAATCGGACAATCCCTGGTGGGTTCGGTAGACGGACCCAGCCGCGTACGTCGCCCTGCGGTCCGGCTGGGCTATTTGCAACACGGCGCGGCCTCGCGTGAAGGACGCGGCAAAGAGCCTTTTGTCGAAGTCAGCTGGGAGACGGCGCTGTCGCTGGTCGCGGCTGAACTCGCGCGCGTAAAGGAAACCCACGGTAATTCTGCGTTCTATGCCGGGTCTTACGGCTGGTCGAGCGCCGGTCGTTTTCACCATGCGCAAAGTCAGATGCACCGGTTTTTCAATCAGTTTGGCGGGTATTCCGGCAGCACTAACACCTACAGTCTGGCCGCAGCGGAGCGTTTATTGCCGCACATTATCGGTGATCTGGATGTGCTGCAAAAACAGCATACTCACTGGTCCGTGCTGGCCGGAAAGTGCGAGCTGTTCGTCGCGTTCGGCGGACTGCCGTGGCGCAATGCGCAGGTCAACGGCGGCGGTGCCAACGATCACTCTCTGAAATACTGGTTACAGGAAATGGAGCGAACCGGCACCCGTTTCATCAATGTCAGCCCGGTGAAGAATGATCTCTCATCGGTGAAAACGGCTGAATGGCTGTCCCTCAAACCCGGCAGCGATACCGCACTTTTGCTGGCACTGAGTTATGTTCTGGTCGATGAATCCCGTTATGACGCCGGCTTTGTCGCCAGTCATACCGTCGGATTCGATACGTACCGCGATTATCTGACAGGCGTACGCGACGGACAGGCCAAAACGCCGGAATGGGCAGAACCGCTGACCGGCGTCAGCGCGCAGGCAATCCGCACGCTGGCGCGTGAGATGTCCGAAAAGCACACCATGATTAATATCGCCTGGTCTTTGCAACGCGCACGACAGGGCGAACAAACTTTCTGGGCGACGGTGGCGCTGGCATCTTTACTCGGACAGATCGGCACGCCGGGCGGCGGGCTGGGCTTTGCCTACGCGTCTACCAATCTTGCAGGCTCCGATCGCCGCACCTTCTCCGGCCCGCGTTTGCCGATGGGTAAAAATGCGGTGAACGATCACATCCCCGTGGCGCGGCTTTCCGACATGTTGCTCAATCCCGGCGGCGCGTATCAGTTCGATGGCAAAAACTGTCAGTATCCCGATATCCGGCTGGTTTACTGGGCGGGCGGTAACGCGTTTCACCATCATCAGGATATCAACCGGCTGGTGAAAGCCTGGCGTCAGCCCGATACCGTGGTGGTGCATGAACAGTACTGGACGGCGCAGGCTAAGTTCGCAGACATCGTGCTGCCGGTGACAACGTCACTTGAGCGCGAGGATATCGGCAGCGCCAGCAACGACGGCTACATGATTGCCATGCGTCAGCATATTGCACCGGTCGGTGAGGCGCGCAGCGATTACGCGATATTTGCCGCGCTCGCGCAGCAAATGGGCTTTGGCGAGGTCTTCAGCGAAGGGCGCGATGCGGCGGACTGGTTGCGGCATATCTACCAGCTTTCGGTTCCCCGTGCGCAGGCTGATGGCATTGAGCTGCCGGAATTCGATGATTTCTGGCAACAGGGCAAACTGGAATATGCGCGTCCGGATGCGCCGCAGCTCCTGTTCGAAGACTTCCGCCGTGACCCTGAAGGATCGCCGCTGGCTACGCCGTCAGGCAAAATCGAACTGTTTTCACAGACGGTGGCGAATTTCGATTACGAAGAATGTCCCGGTTTCCCGTTCTGGTATGAACAGGACTACCGTGAACAGCAGGCAACACGTGCCCGCTGGCCGCTGCATTTGCTCTCAAGTCAGCCACGGACGCGGTTGCACAGCCAGTACGATCACGGCAGCGTCAGCCGTAAGACAAAAATCAGCGACCGTGAACCGCTCTGGTTACATCCGCAGGATGCCGCCGCGCGTGGCATTACTGAGGGCAGTATCGTACGGGTGTTTAACGATCGTGGCGCAATCCTGGCGGGTGTTCATCTGACCGAGGATGTGCGCCCCGGCGTGGTGCAAATGTCGACCGGTGCCTGGTACGACCCGCAGGATCCGTCGCAACCCGACTCGCTGGATAAACACGGCAACCCGAACGTACTGACGGAAGATCGCGGCAGTTCGCGACTCGGGCAAGGCTGCAGTGCGCAAAGTTGCTGGATTGATATCGAGCGCTGGGACGCGCCTTTACCCGATGTCACGGCCTTCCAGCCGCCGGTGTTAAGGTCGTGGGCTCGCCGCCCACACTGGCCCAAAGGGTTTTAAACGAAACCCTTTGGAATCCTGCGTTTTTTTAACTGCACGCTCCGCTCGCTGGCTATGTTTCAGGTATCACCGCGACAGGCTGGAAATCTTGCCGCTTTGCGGTTCCTTCACTCGGTCCTGGAGCCTCCGGTCTCCAGGCCGCTCCGTTCAGCAAGATTTCTGAATCGCCCGCACGATCTTAAATCAACGGCAGATTGTTTTTATCTTTTAGATAAGTTTATTGGCGTGCTCAAAAATGGCACCGAATGAACGGTTCGAGACCTATGGCTCGAAACCTGAAATTCGGGAATCGCGCAGCGATGACATTTTGCGCCACTCACCAATGCACCAGAACATGTACGTCGTGCCTGCGATAGCGCGCAGTGAAAAAGCGCGGAGTCCAGAGGCCCGCGCGTTACCGGGTCTCTGGTCGGTGTGGGCCGACGCCCACGACCTTGACCTTAAGAGCCAGTGTGGGTGGCAACCCACGACCTTGATCATAATTTGTTTTTAAAAGCCGCCCCTTTGCAGCGGCCAACTGCAATTCCAAACTTCCCCCATTCGCTACTTCAACGCTTCATCAACTGGCGGACAGTTGCTGCTTGAGTTTGAGCGGTTGCTCAAGTATCTTGCTGGCCTTGAGCGCTTGCTCAAAATCTATCTGAGGCACTTTTTATGTTCGTCAATAACCGCTGGCTGATACTTGCGATTGTCACCAGTACACTCTTTTTGATCATCATTGATATGACCGTGTTGTACACCGCGTTACCGCGTCTGACGCAGGCGCTGGGTGCCACGGCATCGGAAAAATTATGGATAGTGAACGCCTATCCGCTGGTGGTCGCCGGTCTGTTACCGGGCGCGGGAATGCTCAGTGACCGTATCGGACACAAAAATCTTTTTATGAGCGGGCTGCCGGTATTTGCGCTCGCCTCCCTGTGCGCGGCGTTTTCTGCCAGCGCTGAAATGCTGATCGCCTCCCGGGTGTTCCTGGCGATTGGCGCAGCGATGATGATGCCTGCGACGCTGGCGATTGTGCGTCATGTCTTCACCAACGAACGTGAACGTGCGCTGGCGATCGGTATCTGGTCGGCGGTAGCGTCAGGTGCGGCGGCGCTCGGGCCGGTGATCGGCGGCGTGCTGCTGGAATACTTCTGGTGGGGCTCGGTGTTCCTGATCAACGTGCCGATTGTGCTGGCTGTATTCCCGTTTGCCCAGGCGCTGATCCCACGCGGTGAAGGCAATAAACAACGTCCGTGTGATTTTGCCGGTTCTGCGCTGGTGATGGCGGGGCTGGTCGGGGTGATTTATGCACTAAAAGAACTGAGCCAGATTAACTCTTCATGGCTGGTGATCTTGGGTTCTGCCGCCTTCGGTGTGCTGTTCCTTGGTTTATTCGTCAGAAGACAAAAACGCGCTGTACAGCCGATGATCGACTTTTCACTGTTCCGTAATCGTGCCTTTGCCTGTGGCGTGGGCGTGGCGATCACCTCAATGATTGCGCTGATCGGTATCGAACTGGTGCTGAGTCAGCGGTTGCAGCTGGTGCTCGGACTGACGCCGTTTATGGCGGCGATGTTTATCCTGCCTATCCCGGTGGCGTCTGCGCTGGCCTCGCCGCTGGCGGGTATGCTGATCCCGCGTGTGGGTGTGCGTAAAATGATGCTGGGCGGCTTCGCGATATCTGCGCTCGGCATCGTCATTCACGCACTGGTCTATGATGGCAGCGCGGTGATGCAACTGATCAGTCTGTTTATTTTAGGTTTTGGCCTGGGCGGCGCTGTGACGGCGGCTTCCACCTCCATCATGCTTAATGCCCCTGAAGACAAGGCTGGCATGGTCGCCGCGATAGAAGATGTGTCGTGGGAAATGGGCGGCGTGCTTGGCGTCACCTTGCTGGGTGGCCTGATGACGGCCGTTTACAGCCGCAGTCTGACACTTCCGCAAGGACTGGTCAGCGGTGAAACGGCGTATGACAGTCTGGATGAAGCGTTAACGATCGCCGGTAATCTCAGCCCTGAGCATGCGTCATTGCTGACCAGCCTGGCACGAACCGCGTTTGATCAGGCGTTTCTGGCAGTACTGATTTCTGCCGCTGTGCTGGTGATTGCCAGCGTCGTAGTGCTGAAAATCGTGCTGCGTAAGTCCGTGGGCACACGCCGGGCTTCCTGATAAAATGCCGGTCTGAGCAGTTGCTCAATGCCAGCACAGGATAAATGATGAAAGAAAACCGGGAAGCGTTAAGGGCTAAGATTCTTGACGGAGCTATCAGTCTCTTTATCGAAAAGGGAATTGAGAAAGTCACGACGCGCGAGCTGACGGAGTACGTCGGGATTTCCCGCAGCCATATTTATCATTATTTTCCTGACTGGCAGACGCTGTGCATTGAAGCGCTGTCGGTGGTGATGATGGCGGAACTGAAAGAGTTTTCCGCTGAAATCGCACTGCTGGAGCCCAAAGCAAAATTGCACACGCTGGTGTGCAATTATCTGCCTGATACGCAGGGTGATATCTGGCAGTTGTACGGATCGCTCTGGCAGTTGGCAGCGCATAATGAGGCTTACGCCGAACTGGCGCGGCTGATGGTACATAAGTGGCTGGAACTGCTGGCTGAAATTATCCGCGCCGGGATCGACAGCGGCGTGTTCCGCCCGACCGATGCCGGACGCGTTACCCGCCAGTTATCCGCCATCATGAATGGCTATTCCGATCAGCTGATCGTCATGCCTTCTGCCGAAGCCCGTCAGGAAGCGATGGATGATATTCTCGATTTTATCGGAAGGGTGCTGGAAAAATAAAAAACAGAAGGCCGCCATGATGGCGGCCTTTTTCACTTAATGACTTCTCATTCCTGCCGCAAACATCAGCAAATGAAACACCGATGCCACAACAAATAACGCCAGCACGCTGCCGCCCCAGATGACGGCCATCCAGCCGACTCGTTTTAAGAACGGGGCTTTAGTGATGTTGCTGTCATCCATTTTTCTGATGAGATTCATAATGCGATTCCTCAGTGATAACCCTGATCCGGTGTGACTTTTCCGCGGAACACGTAATAGCTCCAGAAGGTGTACACCAGAATAATAGGGATGATGAACAGGGCGCCGACCAGAATAAAGCCCTGACTTTGCGGAGGTGACGCCGCTTCCCAGATGGAGATGGACGGTGGAATGATGTTCGGCCAGATGCTGATCCCCAGACCGGTATAGCCCAGGAACACCAGCGCCAGCGTCAGCAGGAACGGCGAGTGGTGCGCATTTTTGCTGATGGCGCGATACATCCATGCAGAGACCAGTACTACCAGCACCGGTACCGGCAGGAACCAGTAAAGGTTAGGGCGGGAGAACCAGCGGGTGGCGATATCGCTGTGTGTCAGCGGCGTCCACAGGCTGACCGCCAGCGTCACCAGCAGGAAGACTATCAGCAGCGGTTTGGCGATGTTGTGCATCGCTTCCTGCAATTCGCCTTCGGTTTTCATGATAAGCCAGGTGCAGCCGAGCAGGGCGTAAGCCACCACCAGCGCAAAACCACAGAACAGCGTGAACGGCGTCAGCCAGTCCAGCGCGCCACCGGCATAAGTACGGTTCACCACCGGGATCCCGTTGATGACCGCGCCCAGCACCACGCCCTGACAGAACGTCGCCAGCACTGAACCGCCAATGAAGGACTTATCCCACACGTGGCGTTTGGCCGGGCTGGCTTTGAAGCGAAATTCAAAAGCGACGCCACGGAAGATCAGGCCGAACAGCATCAGGGTCAGCGGAATAGTCAGCGCGTCCAGTATCACCGAATACGCCAGCGGGAATGCGCCGTACAGCGCCGCACCGCCCAGCACCAGCCAGGTTTCGTTGCCGTCCCAGACCGGCGCAACGGTGTTCATCATCACGTCGCGGTCGTGCTCTTTTTTCACCAGCGGGAACAGCAGACCGATACCCAGGTCGAAGCCGTCCATCACCACATACATCATCACGCCGAAGATGATGATCAAAAACCAGATCAGCGGTAAGTCGATACCCATTATCAAGCTCCCTTATTTTCGTCGGTCAGTGATTCTGAAATCGCAGACAGCGGACGTGCGGGCGTGCGGTGCTGGCCCGGACCACCGTGGTCAACGCTTTCGCCTTCATGCGCCTGCGGACCCTTACGGATCAGACGCATCATGTAGCCGTAACCGACACCAAACACCGAGCAGTAAATGACGATGAACAGGATCAGGCTGACGCTCATTTGCAGCACATTGTGGTTGGATACCGCATCTTTGGTGCGCAGCAGTCCATAAACCACCCACGGCTGACGCCCCATTTCAGTGGTGATCCAACCCGCCAGTAACGCCAGCAGACCGGAAGGCCCCATCAGGAAAGCAAAGCGCAGGAACGCTTTGGAGGTATACATTTTGCCGCCACGACGCAGGATCAGGCTCAGCACACCCAGCAAAATCATCAGCATGCCCAGACCGGCCATGATGCGGAAGGTGTAGAAAATAACGGACGAGTTCGGACGATCTTCTTTCGGGAAGGATTTCAGCGCCGGGATCTGATGCGTCAGGCTGTGCGTCAGGATCAGGCTGCCCAGATACGGGATTTCAATCGCGTAACGGGTTTCT
This sequence comes from Rahnella sp. ATs2, assembly GCF_051851855.1. Lineage (NCBI taxonomy): Bacteria > Pseudomonadati > Pseudomonadota > Gammaproteobacteria > Enterobacterales > Yersiniaceae > Rahnella > Rahnella sp. ATs2. Next base: position 126,971 of record NZ_JBLYPL010000016.1, read on the forward strand.
TCACGGTTCATATCGGGATAGCCGATCAGCACCAGCGGGGACGGTTTATTGTCTTTATTTTCCCAGTGGCCTTCGATGGCAGCAATTTTGGCTGGCTGATATTTCAGGGTATTCAGACCGTGCGCATCACCCAGAAACGCCTGAATTGGCGAGACGATCAACGCCATCCACATTGCCATCGACAACATGGTACGGATGGCTGGCGTGTCGCGACCGCGCAGCAAATGCCACGCTGCAGCAGAACCCACGAAGAACGCAGACGCCAGGAACGCGGCGGTGGTCATGTGCATTAAGCGGAACGGGAATGACGGGTTGAAGATAATTTTCATCCAGCTGACCGGAACGACCAGATTGTTAACAATCTCGTAGCCCTGCGGGGTCTGCATCCAGCTGTTCGACGCGAGGATCCAAAACGTCGACATCAGCGTACCGAGCGCCACCATGCAGGTAGAGAAGAAGTGCAGGCCAGGGCCGACGCGGTTCCAGCCGAACAACATCACGCCTAAGAAACCGGCTTCCAGGAAGAATGCGGTTAACACTTCGTAGGTCAGCAGCGGGCCGGTAATACTGCCGGCGAACGAGGAGAACATGCTCCAGTTGGTGCCGAACTGGTACGCCATCACCAGACCGGAGACCACGCCCATACCGAAGTTAACGGCAAAGATTTTCGACCAGAAATGATACAGGTCGCGGTAAGCCTCTTTCTTTGTTTTTAGCCACATGCCTTCCAGAACCGCCAGAAAACTGGCAAGCCCGATGGTGATTGCGGGAAAAATGATGTGAAAAGAGACGGTGAAGGCAAACTGGATCCGGGCCAGTTCTAGCGCATCAAGACCAAACATAACAACCTCTTTTTGTGTGTCAGATAACCCTTCCAGACGCTGGCACCGGTACGGGAACCGGCGATGTCGGACATTCGCAGGTGAAGTCTTGAATGAAAGGGCAGTACAGCTGGGGTTTCGCGAGGAATGGATTTAACCACAGTGGGAGAAGGCATTAACAGGGACGGTCACGGGAGGGAATTACTGGCTGAAACACTTTCCTGGCGGGTACGGAGTGAGGCGGGACAAAACAATTTTCGATGTCAGAAGGCGTGAGAGGGATTAACCATAAAAAGAGGAAGGTTATGTTGTTGCATTGATCTGGATCAAAGAGTTTTGATGTTTTCCAAATGTAATTACCCTGCATCCGGTAATGATTTGTTGTGTGCAAAATCGGTAACAAAAAGGTTAAATCGGGCAGGGCATCAGCGCATTCTTATTTTTAATGCAATGTAAATTTATGTCATCGGTTTTGGCAAAAACCGCACCTGATCAGGTAATGTTTGTAGCATTTGTTTACATTTGTGTGGCGTGAGGTGGCTATATGAGGAGGTGTATTAACAAGAACCCAGCCGTGATCAGCCACAGTAATCCCACGGTTAACATTGTGCGATGCAGAAGTTTACGTGCGCCTTGCCAGCGGGCTTCAAGCGGGAGGTCGGACCTTTTCTGACAAGCCACAGTTGTGCCATCCCCTCATCAAAAAACTCAAGGTCATGGCGGCTGATGAGCAGGACGAACAGTTTCTCGTCAAGCCACAAACGCCAGCTCCCTAGGTGAATTTGCATAATTTTATTGGTTATCAGGGGGGCTGGCATAGCAACTCCTGATAGTGACCGAGTGCCCGGATGTGTGCAGCAGAAAATACCACCTAAGGCCGTTGTGTTCGGATATGAGCGATCGCCTGTTGTGCAGTCTGAGATCCGCCTTCTGCCATTAACCATGCCGCGGCGATAGTGACGCTGCGTGACAAGCCTAACGCGCAGCAAACCAGAACGGTGTCATGTGAATGCTTAAGCTGGGTCAGCCGGTACACTGCTTCTTTGAGTTGCGCTAAATCTGGTTCACCTGACCATAGCTGAGAAAAAACACTGGGCCCAGTACGAACAGCCAGCATAGCCCCTGTTTCCAGGGGCTGGCGGTCTGCGCCGGTATTGCAATGTCAGCCATGGGATTTTCTTACCGCCAGAGATACGGTGAAAATGCCAAACTCATCAATAAGCTGATGAGATTTTTCAAAACCTGCCTGTTCTACGAGGGCGTCCATTTCGCCCTGACTGCGAACGCGCATTATCCACGGGATGCCGTTCTGGTGACTGGTTAAGGTATACGCGATGGTTTTTAGCTGCGGATGCCACGGCTGACCGGTATAAATCAGCATACCGCCGGGTGGTATCGCTGCGGCCAGCCCGGCCAGTGAGTTTCTGAGTAAATCGTTATCTGGGAATAATTCGTACAGTCCGGAAACGATACCCAGCGTCGGTTTGGGCTCGAGTGACGCCAGAGAGTCGTAGTCGAAAGCATTGCCTTTCCTGAACTGAGCAACGTGGGAAAGCCCGCGCTCCTCTATCATTTTTATGCCTTTTTCTACATTGATATCGCTGTAATCGCGCAGCAGAATGTTTTCAATCTCCGGTTGATTTTGGAGTGCATCCAGTACATATCGCCCATGCCCGGCAGCAATATCCAGGATGCGTACTGGCATATCACGCTCAAGTAATTTCCCGATAGCCTGTCCGATCATCTTTTGAATATGAATTTTGCGTATCCGTATACCCCGCCAGCCAATACTGTTGAGGTAGACCCGGTCAATCATTCGCCCTAAAACACCCTTGCCTTCAGCAACATTGCGGTAGACGTAATCAAGCGTGCTGCCTGAGTCAAATCCAGTTTCATACCCTAACTGCATGCCCTTTGATTGTCGTCCGACCGTTTTCATGCCGTAACTCAGCATCCGATAGAACATGCCTTCTGGCGTGCCTGCTTTCAAGGGTGCCTGCAAATCACGATAAGCATCCGCGCCGGGGCTCCAGCAGTCTTCATCTTTGTAGTCAAACGGCTCTTGTTTTTGATTGTAAAGTCGGGTGACGAAACTTTTGATTTTATCGAAGGCAATATGGCGTTCTTTTTCACCTAATGTGTCGTGGTAAAAACCCGGCAGAATGTGTTGCTCTTTAATTTTACTGCGCAGACCGGCGTAAAATTGCTTCTGTGGTTTTGTGTGAACGACAAAATCGTCGCCCGAAATCAGCAACTGAGTCGGCAGGGTAATGGCAGAAGAATCACTGACGATGCGGTCAGCCGTTTTGTACAAATCCAGTAAAATATTGACGGCAATCTGGCGGGTGATCAGTTTGTCCTGATCAAAATTCGCGTTACGTTGTGGATCGTGTGTCAGGAATTTTGATTTGACGTAAGAGTTAACGTAAAACAGACCGCGCAGGCGCCGCATGAATGCCAGTCCGGTTCGGGCGAAAGGCACGTACAGTTTGACTTTGAAGGCCGGGGAAGCCAGCACGACACCGCGAATTTTCGGCGCATAATCATGCACCCACGTAGCAACCAGCACGGCGCCCACGCTTTGCGCGATCACCACAATATCTTCTGCTTGTACCCCTGCGTCTTTTTCAACAAAACGGACAAACTCATCAACGTCCTGTACGGATCGGGCAAGGCTCGGACTGTATCCGCGTTCACCGGGAGACTGGCCGTGCCCGCGTGCGTCCCAGGCATAAAAATCGGTATCATGCATCGTCAGTTCATTCACTATATGCTGCAACCGGCCGGAATGTTCGTGCCCGCGGTGAAATAAAATAATCACTTTCTTGCCAGCACTATGCGTCGCCGGCCAGTGGCGAAAGTACAACGCTTCACCATCGCCGGTCGAAAAGGTATTTTCCTGATATTGGCGAATTTCCTGATTCATGTGACTTTCCTTGTTGTTTTATTCTGCATAATGAAAAACGTGTGAATATAGCGTCGCAGCACGCGCCAGAGTTTTTTAATACACGCACCTATCCATAGAAATAATTAAAGAAGTGGAAAAATAACGGTGCGGTATAAATCAGAGAATCCAGCCGGTCGAGAATGCCACCGTGACCGGGCAACAGATTCCCGTAATCTTTCACGCCGACGTCGCGTTTGATGGCAGACATCACCACATCCCCGCAGAATCCGCCAAAACCGATGATGAGGCCCGCAGAGAGAGAATGCAGACCATTCATCGGGGTCAGCAGCGGGCCAAATATCCCCGCCAGAAGTGTTGTCGTGAAGATGCCACCCGCTAAGCCAGCCAGGGTTTTATTCGGGCTGACCGTGGGCGTGACCTTGATTTTCCCAAACCGTTTGCCCCATAAATATTGAGCAATGTCGTTGATTTCAGTGGCAGCGACCAGAAAGACAACCAGCAAAGCACCCGCGCTGCTAGTGTTACCTGACAGGGTTAGTAAATATGCCACGTGGCTCAGCGCAAAAACGGTGGTCATCATTCCCCAGTGCATGACCGCAGCAGAGTTCAAAAAACCTTTAGTGTCGCCGATCATGACCATTCTGGCAGGAAGCAACAGTAAGACATAAATCGGGATAAAAATAATAAACATGCCGTACCATGACATTCCAACCCAGATATATTGCAGCGGGATCGCCGCATACATCCATAAAAGCGGAATACGGTCAGAAAGGCGGGTAGGGGCGAGTGTCAGATATTCTTTGAGTGATAAAAAACTGACAAGGCCAAAGAAGCTTAACGCTAACCATTTTGGTGACAACATGGCTAATGAAAAAACAAAAATGATCACCCACCAGCTTGTGATCCGTTGTCTTAATTCAAGCCAGTCACGTTGTGGTTTGCGTTTAATTAATATGAATAAAATGAAGGTAGCGAAAAGTAAAATACCAAAAATACCTGAAAGGCAATATTGCAGCGTTTGAGCTGAATCAGACATTCATTACCGCCACGGCTTCACGACAGCGATTAATGCATGTCCAGATCAGTAATAATGCAGCGACGATTAACACCACGTTGAAGATATATAAATACTGAGGCCACAACGCAATGCCAAGCCCTGACGTACCAAATAAAAAGGCACGGTCACTTTTCCCAAGTGGGCCGCGATAGTCTCTTTTACCGGTCAGTGTCTGCGTGAGAATGCCGCAAAATTCGCTGAACCATGACAACAGCACCACGACGACCACAAGCTGTGGCGAAACGCCGGTCAGAAAGGCAAAAGCGAGGTAAAGAGCTGCATCAGAGATAAGGTCTCCCGACTCATTGAGGATCGCGCCCAACGGAGTTCTTTGATTGAATTCGCGAGCCAGCATGCCATCAATGGCATTCAATGCCATGCGGAAAAACAAAAAAATCGGCAGTGAAATATACAGAACGGGAAAAGGGAAGAGCATCAATATTCCGCCCAAAACGACAGAGCTGAACATAGCCACAAGTGTGACCTGATTGGCTGTCACGCCCCGTTGATGGAGTTTTACGACCAGGGGTCTTAACAGATTTTGGAAGGGGGGTTTCATGTCGTAAAGCGTCACTGTGTGGCTCCTGCCCTGGTGATGAATAGTCGTGAGGAATGACGCCCGAAGGCGTCATGGTAATAAACGTTCTACCAGTTCGAAAAAGGCATCTTCGCCAAATGCGCCGCCCGGTCCGGTGAACGCATTGGCAGGGCGCCAGGTCCAGTGTCTGTTTTCACCTGCCTGCATAAATAACCGGCACAAGACAGTGGCCCCGCCTTGCGTACATAGATTGGCTTCCACACAGCCTGTCACTCCTTGCCCGTATAAAAATACCGGCGTGAACTTAACTTTCCGGTCTTCATACTGCAGCTGAATACCCGGCACGCTGAACGATTTTCCTCCGATCAGGCATTCAACCAGTGAGACGCTGGTGCTCTCCACCCTGATGCCGGTGTCCGTCAGCCACTCTTCTATGTTTTCCTGAAGTTCGCTCATCCGCTGGCGGAACTCGGCGATATCCGCCTGACCTTTATTATCAAATGAGCCGCTGCGGGGCTGGCTGTCTTGCAGCTTTTTTAGAAACCGTTCTTTTGCTGACATACGTCCTCTGTAATTTAAAATGGCTGACGTCATCACACCTTCTGATGCTGTGATTCATTTCACTCAGGCAAAGTAAAAACACACACGTTCTGTTGCCACTTTCCGTGGTCACAATCAGAAATGGACTGGCTAAACTGACCCAGGAAACTAATTACACTGTCACCACTGCTAAAGCTTATTTTTCCCGCTTTAATTAGCGCTTCGGGCCTGTCATCGATAAAAATATTTTGCGAGGAAAGCGAGGCCAAAATACGCTCCGGCAGACTTGCTGAGATTTCGGAGGGTTGATACCCCTTTTGTTTTAACCATCGCTGAGCCTGCATCCGGGTGGATATATCGGGTTGATAGGTCTGAGCGAATGATTCCAGCAACCAGCCATTTGAGTTCTGGTAGTGCCAGAAATAGGGATAAGCCACCAAACTGTAACGGCTATCGTGAAGACGTTGTGCCTGCCGTGGCTCGCTGAGCATTACTTTTGCCCGTTTCTGGAGTTCAGGAGTGGGGCGCAGAATAGCAATCTGCTTCCCTGTCAGGTCGTCGCTTAAGAATTCATAAACCCCCTGAATATAGAGCGCCGAACGTGACGTATTACAGATATTCAGATTGTGTATCACCTGCCAGTTGCCGTCGGCCTTTTTACTGGCCCACGCCGCATGAGAATATTGAATATTGTATTTCCCCAAATCCTGTCCCTGACGTACCAGAATGACAATTTCATCTGAACGTGAATTCAGCTTGTTTTTTAAGGCAACAGCATTCGCCATGGTTTTTGAGACGTTACTTACCTCAGGCTGAATATCTGATTCACAGGCCGAGCTGGCAGCATAAGCGGGAAGGGCTAAACAACACATTAAGGAGAGGCTGTAACAGAGGGTTTTCACTGTTTTTCTGCCATCGGCACACTTGAGGACAACCCTTCATCACTGGCATTGCGCATATGGGCAACAGGTTTTCCTTCTTTCTTGAGCACTGCACCTTCTCCCTGCGGTGCTGGTTCAAGAGTAAGGTGATCCCCGGCTTTCAGTTTGGCATCCTGCGCCATTTTATCGGATAGTTTGAGTTTCACAGTTTTCGTATCAGGCGTTTCGGTTACCAGGGTGGCAGTCTTCTCTCCCTTGCTGTATTCCACGCTTTTAAGTACCAGCGCAGCGGGTAATAAAACCGGGGAGAGGATCAGACCGCTGACCACAACCGAACTTCCGGCGCTGGCCAACGTTCCGGATAACATATACACGGTTGAGCGTTCATCTGCATGGGCACATGTGCTGCCGGTCGTCAGTAAAGCGACCAGGGTGATGCTTAGAATTTTGTTCATAAGGAAACTCAGATTTAAAAACGCATCGGCTGATGCGTATCAGGGTTGAGGTTGGGCATGATCCGGGGTGGACGTCAGTAATGCATACCGGTTAAGCAATTGCGTGAACTGATTATCCGTTTGCATCACCATCTGCGGCGAAACATCTTTATTTTGCTGTTTATCCTGCGCCAGTTTACGCAGCGATTCCTCCACCGGCGGCGAGCTGTTCAGCGCCTGCTGGATGGCAAATACGGAGGATTTCAGCTGCGAGACGGTCATATATTTACCGCGCTGCTCATCCAGCCCGTTTAATTTATCCGCCAGTTGCTGCAACTGGGTATTGGCCTGGTTCCAGCCATCGAGATTTTCCAGCGGAACCGCGCTGGCGTTCATATGCTGTGACCAGTTTTTTGCCAGCTGCTGAGTCGCCGGGTTATCCGGCCACAGCGTTTGTGTCTGTTTGACCAGTTGCGTTCCGGTGTCCAGTGGCCAGCGAGGAGAGAGTTTTGCCAGCTGGTCGACCTGTTTTTGCATCGCTGCAATCAGCGCGGGTGCTTCACGATTGAGCATATCCGCCTGCTGAGATTTCAGCGTTTCCAGTGCCTGCGGGCTAAGGGGTTTCGGGAGAACCGGCAGCATTGCGGTCAGTTGCATTGCGGCCTGCGGACGATAGAACGCATGGATGCCCGCCTGAAGACCAATGCCCGCCAGCGCCGTGATCGCCACACCTGCAATAAATCCCTTCCACTGGATTATGCGTTTTACCGGCGGGGGCGGGGCGATCACCACCTGGGATTCGGCGGCCTCAGCTTGCGCGACATACACCCATTGTTCTCTGGGCGCGTTTTCTGACGGAGTTTCTGCCTGAACTGCCGCTGCGGGTAGCACTACGGCCGCATCGGTAGCGGCGTGCATATTTTCCAGACGGACGGCGGCACCGTGCATAAACGTGCCTAATGCGTCGAACTGGCTGGCGTGTTTCAGTTCCAGCCGTTGCAGCACATCACACAACGACGTGATCAGCTTTTCGGCCTGATAAATCGCAGGTAGATCGCGATACTCCAGCGTCATGGTGCGCAAAGATTGCTGAAGCCGCTGGCTCAGACCGGTCAGAATTTCCATCCGGGCATGAACCGGCAACGGCCACAGCGCAGGCCACTGACGGGAGATCAACGCCTCAAGGATCGCCAGACCTTCATTGAGGCCCGTCAGGCCAATAAGCTGAGTTCTGGCCTGCGTATACCACGACGCAGTTTGCAGCTCTATGCCGTTTTGCTGAAACAGGTTCAGGCACAGCTGTTCTACCTTTTTCCAGTCAACATCCGGACGGGCCGGATGCGTCAGTTTACTCAGTTCTTCGCGCAAACCGGCGTAGTCAGCCAGCGCACGCGGATCGCCACCGGTGCGCAATTGGCGTTCAATAGACATAATCGTTTTCCTTAACTGACGTAATTCTGTTGTTTCATATGACGCATCAGCACGCGGCCTTCCGGCATAAACTCTGTTCCGAAACGCACCAGCCCAAGGTCTTTCAGTTCAGCGTCGATGGCGTACTCAAGATGCCCCGGCGTGAACTGTGGCAGCAATATCACATTGATTTTTCTCAGGCGGGGCTCATATTTGAGTAACGTGCCGGAAAGCGTGGTCAGCAGCGAGTGCGCCGTGCCGGGCATCCCTTGCAGGATTTTGCTCATGTCCGGCAAGCCGTAATCGGGCAGGTGCGTAAGCGTGCCTGCGCGACAGTTAAGAATGCGCTGCATGTTATCAAGCACGGAGAGGATCACCTGATTCTCTTCGCTGACGTTGTGCAAATCGAGGCCGCCGGCAAAGTTGCCAGTGAGGATTTCATAAAGAGAGGGGGATTTTGAGTTCATTCGCGGTTAAAGTCCTTTCTTAAGCACAAAGCACTGCCGCGCGCGCAGGATCAATGGAAACCAATCCGGCGAGTAGCGTGTCCATTTCGAGGATGAGTTTTGCTTTATCAGTATCGCCACGCTGGAATTGCATTCTCAGCAGTTTGAGTCGTCGTGCTTTTACTTCAAACAGCAGGGTCGGCTCCCATTGCTTCAGCGTGAGGCTATTTCCTGTGCTGTCCAGTTCTCCAAGTAAGTGGAGTGCCATTTCATTTTTTCCATATTGTTCAGCAACACGAGCCATGAGCAGCCGTATTAGCCAACGCTGGCGGGGTGTAGTGATCCCCGGGCGAATCTGCAACCAATTGAGTGCAGCTTCAATACCTTCACCGTCTGCCTGCGCCAGTGCTTCGGTTTCAAGCTGAAGAACATCTTCATCGCCACTTGCAGAGACTGCATTGGGTTCAGATTGCCATCGCCCGTCATTGTCCTGAATATCACGAGCGATCCAGCCTGCGGTCACTTCGTCGGCAAAGGGTGTGCCGTCACTGTAGGCGAGCGTTTCGAGTCCCGGTAAACGAAGCAACAATAACCGCAGATCCTGCTCGATAAATTCTGCCAAGCTATCATAAGGCGCCCCCGATTTGCTGAGTGCCTGGTGCAAGTACCATTGAATATCCAGCCAGAAATGGTTCACGCCTTCAGTAAACATCCTATCTGCATTTTCCAGTAATTCGCTCCAGCTTTGTTGCAGATACAGGCGTTTGAGTTGGGCACGGTAGTCAGTACGGGGTGGTACCAGGCGAGTACAACCTTTAGCGTCCAGCGGAGGGAGTTGGTCGACGGTGTCCCAGCGTATTGTAGTCATCAACCGGTGTCCTGATAGCCAGCCTTGTGGCTGGTCTCGCAGGTACTGAGCTAACGCCTTAGCCTGATCGAGTAACTCACGACCAGACTTTATTACCTTTAATGTCGGCATGTCCGGCGATATGGAGTGCGAATCAGACGTTGACTGACCGCCGCTATTTTGCGGAACAACGGCATCGAAGCCACCAGACTGAGCCAGTCGGGATTCAAGGGCATCATAAAGACCGCCCAACTGTGGTCGGTTTGCGTCTTCCCATGATGTAATAACGTCTTCAAACAGGGTGAGTGCAGCCAAAATGCGTTCAAACTTTGGCTTATCGACTTCGGGATACAGCGAAAGGCTGTCGAGGACTTTACTGCCTGCCAGCCACTCCATAGCAGCCCGCCGGCTATTTTTTCGTGATGGCAACAACTGGTCACCATAGCGAGAGACCAGTCCGCTCAACAGTTCCAGCCCTTCGGCCAGACCCGATTCGCCGTCGCGATGCAATCGTGCCCAGAGATAATAAGTGGCTACCCTTACGTCTTTGCATACAGTGGTCAGTAATTTCTCCGCCAGCTGGCATACCAGTTCAGTATCCGCGCCTGAAAGCTTATTAACCTCTTCACGCATACGTTGAAAGTCATCGTCATACCCGGGATCTTCACCAGTTGCATTATCGCTGCTAACCGGGTTTAGCCATTTTTCCCACAGCGCTGTTTGCACTTTGGCCTTTTGCATCAATATATCTGGGTTTTCCTGTGGGCATAGCGCTAACAGGGTGTGTAATGTGGCCATGGGACATTCCTTTTCGTTATGGCATTTTTAATGTGGCGTGGCTGGGAAATACAAATTTCTGGATTAAAAATTGAAACCTTTTCAAACTCTACTTCGGAGTTGAAAACTCCTATTTCAACAATGGCTATTGTTTTCTAGGATGAGCAATAGTCCATATCTGTGGTTTCTTTTCAACGTAGAAAGTAAATCGATGAACGCTTTTAGTTGGTTAAAGTCTCTTTCTCCGGCCAGTTGTACAATTCTTCCGGTAATCCTTTCGGGAAAAAACCTTCCGGTGGGACATCGATAAATTCGCCTCCAACCCGGCGGATAAGAGTCCAGCCGGTTTTTGCCCACTGAGATTCCAGCCAGCGATATTCCTTTTCACCTGTTTCTGAATCCACCCAGTCACTGCGTTGGGTACCTTGTCTCGCTGAGGCCGGTTGACCATAGTCTTCAGGAATAAATCTTGCTGGTGAAAAATCAATATCCGGCAAATAGAAACCTGTCTGCG